>NZ_VOJB01000057.1:151591-390886 GCF_007910085.1 Klebsiella sp. ME-303
TGACAACCTGATGGAACTGGTTGTTATGGTTGATGCTCTGCGTCGTGCTTCGGCAGGTCGTATCACCGCCGTTATCCCTTACTTCGGTTATGCTCGTCAGGACCGTCGTGTTCGTTCTGCTCGTGTGCCAATCACCGCGAAAGTGGTGGCGGATTTTCTGTCCAGCGTCGGCGTTGACCGCGTGCTGACCGTTGACCTGCACGCAGAACAGATCCAGGGCTTCTTCGATGTGCCAGTCGATAACGTGTTCGGCAGCCCAATCCTGCTGGAAGATATGCTGCAGCTGAACCTGGACAACCCGATTGTGGTTTCTCCGGACATCGGCGGCGTCGTGCGTGCCCGCGCTATCGCTAAACTGCTGAATGATACCGATATGGCTATCATCGACAAGCGCCGTCCGCGCGCCAACGTCTNCGACAACCTGATGGAACTGGTTGTTATGGTTGATGCTCTGCGTCGTGCTTCGGCAGGTCGTATCACCGCTGTTATCCCCTACTTCGGTTATGCTCGCCAGGACCGTCGTGTTCGTTCTGCTCGTGTGCCTATCACCGCGAAAGTGGTTGCTGACTTCCTGTCCAGCGTCGGCGTTGACCGCGTTCTGACCGTTGACCTGCACGCAGAACAAATTCAGGGCTTCTTTGACGTTCCGGTGGATAACGTATTCGGCAGCCCGATCCTGCTGGAAGATATGCTGCAGCTGAACCTGGATAACCCTATCGTGGTTTCTCCGGACATCGGCGGCGTGGTTCGCGCTCGCGCTATCGCCAAGCTGCTGAACGATACCGATATGGCTATCATCGACAAACGCCGTCCGCGCGCTAACGTTTCTCAGGTGATGCACATCATCGGTGACGTCGCCGGCCGTGACTGCGTAATGGTTGACGATATGATCGATACTGGCGGTACCCTGTGTAAAGCTGCGGAAGCGCTGAAAGAGCGCGGCGCGAAACGCGTATTCGCCTACGCCACGCACCCGATCTTCTCCGGCAACGCCATCCAGAACATCAAAAACTCTGTGATTGACGAATTCGTCGTCTGCGATACTATTCCGCTGACGCCGGAAATCAAAGCGCTGGAAAAGGTACGTACTCTGACGCTGTCTGGTATGCTGGCCGAAGCGATTCGTCGTATCAGCAACGAAGAATCTATCTCTGCTATGTTCGAACATTAATCGAGCCCGGCTCAAAAACCCGCTGCGGCGGGTTTTTTTGTCTCTGAACCTTTTATTCTCCACAAAATCATTCGGCATGCGTCAAGGCGGCAAGTGAATGAATCTCCGGCTGCGTACAGGCAGTACGAGATCGGGGTAAATGAACGCAGCCAACACAGAGGCATCCCGAAGGATGACGTGGAAATGACCGATGCCTCCTTCACCTGCCATTTAGTTGACAGATGATGCGCTCATGGATGAAACATTATTGTGAACAGATTATTTTCCTCACATGTGATGCCTTTCCGCGCCCTCATCGACGCTTGTTGGAAAGAAAAATATACCGCTTCGCGGTTTACTCGTGATGTGATTGCCGGGATTACCGTCGGGATTATCGCTATCCCGCTGGCGATGGCGCTGGCAATTGGCAGCGGGGTGGCGCCGCAGTACGGTCTCTATACCTCCGCGGTGGCGGGGATCGTAATTGCTTTAACCGGCGGCTCGCGCTTCAGCGTGTCCGGGCCAACCGCCGCTTTCGTGGTGATCCTCTACCCGGTCTCGCAGCAGTTCGGGCTCGCCGGGCTGCTGGTCGCCACCTTGATGTCGGGGATCTTCCTGATTCTTTTCGGCCTGGCGCGCTTTGGCCGCCTGATTGAGTATATTCCGCTATCGGTCACCCTCGGCTTCACCTCCGGGATCGGTATCACCATCGGTACCATGCAAATTAAAGATTTTCTCGGTCTGCAGATGGCCCACGTGCCTGAACATTATCTGCAGAAAGTCGGCGCGCTGGCGATGGCGCTGCCGACCATTAACCCCGGCGATGCCGCCATCGGCGTTGTCACGCTGGGCACGCTGATTATCTGGCCGCGTCTGGGGATTCGTCTGCCGGGCCACCTGCCGGCCCTGCTGGCGGGCTGCGCGGTGATGGGCGTGGTCAACCTGCTTGGCGGGCACGTCGCCACCATCGGCTCTCAGTTCCACTATATTCTCGCCGACGGCAGCCAGGGCAACGGTATTCCGCAGCTGCTGCCGCAGCTGGTGCTGCCGTGGGATATGCCCGGTTCGGACTTCACCCTCAGCTGGTCCTCGCTGCAGGCGCTGCTGCCGGCGGCGTTTTCCATGGCCATGCTCGGGGCGATTGAGTCCCTGCTGTGCGCCGTGGTGCTGGACGGCATGACCGGCACCAAACACAAGGCCAACAGCGAGCTGATTGGCCAGGGGCTCGGCAATATCGTCGCGCCGTTCTTCGGCGGCATTACCGCCACCGCCGCTATCGCCCGCTCGGCGGCCAACGTTCGCGCCGGGGCGACCTCGCCGGTTTCCGCCGTGATCCACGCGCTGCTGGTGATCATGGCGCTGCTGGTGCTTGCCCCTCTGCTCTCCTGGCTGCCGCTTTCCGCGATGGCGGCGCTGCTGCTGATGGTGGCATGGAATATGAGCGAAGCGCACAAGGTCGTTAACCTGCTGCGCTATGCGCCAAAAGACGACATTATCGTCATGCTGATGTGTATGTCGCTGACCGTCCTGTTTGATATGGTCATCGCTATTAGCGTCGGTATTGTGCTGGCTTCCCTGCTGTTTATGCGCCGGATCGCGCGGATGACCCGCCTCGCGCCGGTCAACGTTGAGGTTCCCGATGACGTACTGGTGCTGCGCGTCATTGGTCCGCTGTTTTTCGCCGCCGCGGAAGGGTTGTTTACCGATCTGGAAACGCGGATTGCTGGCAAGCGTATCGTCGTGCTGAAGTGGGATGCGGTGCCGGTGCTGGATGCCGGCGGGCTGGATGCCTTCCAGCGCTTCGTGAATAAGCTGCCGGAAGGCTGTGAGCTACGCGTGTCGAACCTGGAATTTCAGCCGCTGCGTACCCTGGCGCGGGCAGGCGTTAAGCCGATTCCGGGCCGCCTGAGCTTCTACCCGGACCGCAGCGCCGCGCTGGCGGATATTTAATTACCCGGCGGCAGGCCCCGGCGCCTGCCGCATCATTACGCCAATCGCCTGCTGAAGCCAGCCAAGCACCTCCGGCGTCATCCACGTTCCCTTCATTAAATGCGGCTCCCGCTCCATGGCATAACGAAACTTCTGCTGCGTGTGCGGATCCTTTCCCGCGTAAGACTGGAACAGCGCCAGCCAGCGCTGCGCCAGCTGCTGACCCTCCGCGGAGGCAGGCTCCCGCTTCTCACGACAGGCCCGATGCAGCTCGGCCACCAGCGCCGGCCACTCCATCAGGCGATCGAAATAGTGCTGCCGTGTAAAAGCCAGCTCTTCGGCGTTCAGATAGCGCGCCCAGATGGCCAGCTTGCTTTCGGCAAAAGCACGGGTAATGAAATCAATCATCTCCGGCGTCACCCCGGTTTGTTCGCGCATCTGCGGTTCGGCGGCGTGCATCTCATTCAGGCGAGTGAGAAACTCCGGCCTGCCGGCGGTATCCTGCTCCAGCTGCGCCATCCAGCGGGTGGCCAGCGCAATCGCCCGAGGCTCATCGGCCGGACAGCGTTCGCCCATAAGCTGCTGCGCTTCACCCACCAGCTCCAGCCATATCTGGTTACGCTGCGCATCCTGCTCTGCGAACGGCAGCACCTGTAATTCCTGTTGACTAAACCAGCGATCGTACATTTTCATCAGCTCCAGCGTTTGTAGCCAGGACTCCAGGTCGGGCTCGTCTCCGCAGTCCAGCTCTTCACGCAGCAGCGCCAGGCGCTGGCGCAGCGTGGAGAGGGTTTGCAGCTGCCGGTCGAGGGTGGCGATCTGCTTGACCAGCAGGTCGGACAGCGAGAAGGCGTCCCGGTCGAGATAGTCCTTGATAGTGGCGAGTTCCAGCCCGGCCTGCGCCAGCGCTTTGATCATATGCAGTCGCTGAACGGCCGCCAGATTATAGAGCCGGTAACCCGCCGCGCTTCTGGCCGAAGGCGTCAGCAGTCCCGTTTGTTCATAGTGATGTAGCGTGCGGACGGTTATGCCGGCGCGCTTCGCCAGTTCACCCACCTGAATTAACATGACTGCTCCTTTCGTTTACCAGTGGCGCCACTCTGCTGCCTGACGTGACGTCAGGGTCAAGCGTTCTGTACAGGAATTGTATTAGGCAGACGGTGGCGAAGAAAGACGAAGAGAGAAAGGAGAATTTGAGACACCAACAGGCGGGCAGCCTGAACGGGCGGCATGAAAGCGCACCAGCCGTTCACAACGGCTGGCGGTCTGGAATTCACTCAGCTGTGGCGATGCTGATCGCGGCGGCAGCGTTTATCGTAGTGGCGAACCCACCAGTATCTGTCGCTAACCTGTTCATGACCGCCGATACGGGCGCCAGCCAGCCACAGTACCGCGCCGACAAAGATACTCAAGATCGCGCCGTGTGCGAAAAACTGCGGCAGGTCAAGCTGCGGAAGCTGGTTTAGAATAGAATAACCAACGCCGACAACCATGACGACCAACCCCAACCCCATCAGCACATTACCGAGTAACGAAGCGTTTCTGCGTTTCATATGTCACCTCCGGAACCTTGGGTTGCATGGGAATATCCCCAAATCTTATAGGTGTAGTATAGACAATGGCCAATATAGCGATTGCGTGGACGATCACAGAAGCGAACATCTTGCCAACAAAAGTTTACAAATAACCCACTGAACAACATCAAATTCTAATTATTCAAACCCGTGATTATCTGTGGCGGGTGCGTTTCGCTGGCAGAATTTTGTCAACCGCGCGCGCAGACAGTACACTACGCGCCAGAGAACGATCCAAGCAGGATAAAAAAGTGAGCATAAAATTAATTGTCGGCCTGGCGAACCCCGGCGCTGAATACGCAGCGACCCGACATAACGCCGGCGCCTGGTACGTGGATTTACTGGCTGAACGCCACCGCGCGCCGCTGCGCGAAGAGAGCAAATTCTTCGGCTACACCTCGCGGATTAACCTTGCCGGCGAGGATGTCCGCCTGCTGGTGCCGACGACCTTTATGAACCTGAGCGGCAAAGCCGTCGGCGCGATGGCGACTTTCTTTCGCATCAACCCGGACGAAATCCTGGTCGCCCACGATGAGCTCGACTTACCGCCAGGCGTGGCTAAGTTTAAGCTGGGCGGCGGCCACGGCGGCCATAATGGCCTGAAGGACATCATCAGCAAGCTGGGCAATAACCCGAACTTTCACCGCTTACGCGTGGGAATCGGCCATCCGGGCGATAAAAATAAAGTTGTCGGTTTTGTGCTGGGCAAGCCGCCCGCCAGCGAACAGAAGCTGATTGATGAGGCCGTTGACGAAGCGGCGCGCTGCACCGAGGTGTGGCTGAAGGATGGCCTGACCAAGGCGACCAACCGTTTACACGCTTTTAAAGCGCAATAACCGGTCGGCGTGCGGAATTTTTGTCACGCACCGTGTATAATAGGCGAAGCTATTTACTTTTCTGCAATCTGTTCACTGTAACAGGTTGATTATCCAAAGATTAAGGTGATTTAAATCATGGGATTCAAATGCGGTATCGTCGGTTTGCCCAACGTCGGCAAATCCACCCTGTTCAATGCGCTCACTAAAGCGGGTATTGAAGCGGCCAACTTCCCCTTCTGTACCATTGAGCCGAACACCGGTGTCGTGCCGATGCCCGATCCGCGTCTGGACAAACTGGCTGAAATCGTCAAACCACAGCGTATTCTGCCAACCACGATGGAATTCGTTGATATCGCAGGCCTCGTTAAAGGCGCGTCGAAAGGTGAAGGCCTGGGCAACCAGTTTCTGACCAACATCCGCGAAACCGAAGCTATCGGTCACGTGGTGCGCTGTTTCGAAAACGACAACATTATCCACGTTAACAATAAAGTGGACCCGGCTGACGATATTGAAGTGATCAATACCGAACTGGCGCTCTCCGACCTGGATACCTGCGAACGCGCCATCCATCGCGTGCAGAAGAAAGCCAAAGGCGGCGATAAAGACGCGAAAGCCGAGCTGGCGGCGCTGGAAAAATGCCTGCCGCACCTTGAGAATGCCGGTATGCTGCGTTCGTTGAAAAATCTGACCGACGAAGACAAAGCGGCGATTAAATATCTGAGCTTCCTGACCCTGAAGCCGACCATGTATATCGCCAACGTCAACGAAGACGGCTTTGAGAACAACCCTTATCTCGATAAAGTCCGCGAAATCGCCGCCGCCGAAGGTTCTGTGGTGGTCGCCGTTTGCGCCGCCGTTGAGTCCGATATCGCCGAGCTGGACGATGCCGACCGCGATGAGTTTATGGCCGAGCTGGGTCTCGAAGAGCCGGGCCTGAACCGCGTTATCCGCGCCGGCTACGAGCTGCTGAACCTGCAGACCTACTTCACCGCAGGGGTGAAGGAAGTGCGCGCCTGGACTATCCCCGTCGGCGCCACTGCCCCGCAGGCCGCGGGTAAAATCCACACCGACTTTGAAAAAGGCTTTATCCGCGCGCAGACCATCGCCTATGAAGACTTTATTACCTATAAAGGCGAACAGGGTGCCAAAGAAGCCGGGAAAATGCGCGCTGAAGGTAAAGACTACATCGTGAAAGATGGCGATGTGATGAACTTCCTGTTCAACGTCTAAATAAAATTTGTTGTCTCATGAGGTTTCATTGAACCTCATGAACATCGAAAAAAACCACAAAATCCACGCAATTGCGTGGATTTTTCATTTCAGCAAGCGCGTAAGCAAGTCGCAGATGGAGTTAGCCCGACACAGGCTCGCCAGTTAGATAAGATCCGCAAGGTCAACGACGTCTCCAACACCTTTAAGCTGATCGCTAAAGAGTGGTTGCAGATGAAAGACTGGGCCGAAATTACCAAAACGCGCCGACTGGATATGCTTGAACGTGTGGTTTTCCCCGCAATAGGTAATCTCCCAATCAGAGAGGTCACTCCACACCACATCCTTAGAATTCTTCAAGAAACTGCTAAACGAGGAGCACCGACAGTTGCCGCTGAAGCTCGCCGCACCGTTTCATCAGTTTTTGAGTTAGCAGTTGCAACGCTTAGAGCTGATAGCGATCCTGTACGGCCTGTTCGCAAGGCCCTTCCGGCCAATAAGACACAGCACAAACAAGCACTGAATCCTCAGCAAATCGGAAAGTTATTAAACTGTTTTGATAATAGTCGTGGCTCGTACCAGGTTAACTATTGTATGTGGCTTATGTGGTGGACATTGACGCGTCCTGCAGAAGCCACCGAAGCAGAATGGACAGAATTCGATCTTGATAACGCCCTGTGGACAATTCCGGCAGCGCGAATGAAAGCCCGCAGAGAACACGTTATTCCCCTACCCTCCCAAGCTATCAAAATGCTCAGAACACTACAGGGATTAACCGGGCATCGGCAGCACCTTTTCCCGGGCAGGGATAATCCGTTAGGTCCAATGACATCGCACTCGCTGCGCCAGCTACGTAAAAGCCTCGGCTGGAGTGGTACATATAGCCCGCATGCAACCCGAACCACAGGAAGTACCCGTTTAAACGAGATGGGCTATCGACCTGATGCTATTGAGGCCCAACTTGCGCACGCTGATACCAACAATGTTCGTCGCACATACAACCATGCAACTTATCTTGATGAGCGAAAGGTTATGATGCAGGACTGGGCAAATAAACTTGAAGAATGGGTAGGAAGCGCGCGCAGCACTATTGATGTTTCGTAAACCATGATGTATTGGTCTGTTAATGCTGATTATTAACGATAATTTCCCATCAGATTATAAAAACTATATTTCAGTCTACATTTTTGTAACTATCTGATTATACGACCATTGTACTCTCCTCACCCAGCGTTATAATTTCTTAGCACCCATTAGCGCAGGATGTTCCCATGAGCCGATACCGTGTCTCTGGCAGTGAAGGACAATATGAGAAAAACTCCGATGAGCAAGTTCTGGCAAATAAGCTGGGGATTGCTGATTCTGGTGAGATGGACGAAGCGGAGCTTGTGCTGTTAGAGAAGCTCTATCACTGCATTTTTGAAGAGCAGTTTCCAGCAGGGCAGATCACCGTTGCTTTGCTGAAAAGCTGGCATCGCCGCTGGCTGGGAAACATCTATGAGTGGGCCGGGCAAGAAAGGACTGTCAATATCAGCAAAGGGGGCTTTATGTTCGCGCCCTCTGCACAGTTGCCAAAACTAATACACGAATTCGACGCTAAATACCTTGCCCGATATACACCATGCACTAACATGAGCGAAGAACAGATCATAGAGGCTATTGCTGTAACCCATGTAGAGCTGATACTCATCCATCCATTCCGGGAAGGCAATGGACGTTTATCACGACTTTTAGCTGATGTGATGGCAGTTCAGGGGGGACACAGGCCGCTGGATTATCAAAGCTGGGAGCAAAACAAAGCCGAATATATTTCGGCTATCCACGCAGGTATGTCAATGGACTACGGCCCGATGTGTTATTGGGTCGGTACTGCGTTAAGACGTGATTAAACAGCAAGACGAAGATGGGCGAACTTTTTGCGCGTCGCTTCAAGCGAAGCTTCGATCTTCTCAGAAGACTGCCCCGTCTCAACGGCGGTTGACGTTGCTACCGAGCGAACAATGTCAGCGCGAGACGGTTTAACGTAATACACCTGCGTTTTCTTGTCATTGCTCATCGCGATTCCTCAGCTATCGAATGTGTAATCTGTACTCATTATATCAAGGTTTCGACACGACTTCACATCATCTATAGCCCGACGTCATCAAGGGGCCATCTAGCTCTGATTTAGCACTGCACTGAATTTGGGCCAGGGTCAGTGGTAACTAGCCTCAGATAGCAGCATCAACTAAAGTGAGTACAGACATGAGTATGAAAATAAAAATCAAAAATAAAAACATTAAATATCAATTCAATAAATATCAAATCACGATTCAACGTCTAAGCGTTTCTTCGCCGTCATGCCCTCCACAAAATCCACGCGCTCGCGTGGATTTTTTATTGCCCGCCGTTCCCGTCAGTTCTGACCCGCCGCCAGCGAATATTTCTTTATTTTGCGATACAGCGTGGCGATGCCGATGCCCAGCTCATCCGCCGCCTGCTTTTTATTACTGTAGCGAGAGAGCGCATCGCGGATCATCTGCCGCTCCATCTCCTCCAGCGCCGTCACATTCTCCTCCTGAGTGAGGGTCGCTGGCGCTGAAGCCGACGACGTCGCCTGGCTCGCCGCTTCTCCGCTGCTTAACAGATTCGGCGGCAGCAGCGACATATCGATGATTTCTCCCGACGGCACCACGTTGACCAGGTACTCCATCAGGTTGCTGAGTTCGCGAATATTGCCCGGCCAGCGATAGCGCTTAAGGAAATCGATCACGTCCTGCGCGACGCCGGGATAAACCAGATTGAGACGACCGGTATGCAGATGCAGGAAATAGTGAATCAGCAGTTCAATGTCGTCCTGACGTTCGCGCAGCGGCGGCAGACGCAGCGGAATCACGTTCAGACGATAGTAGAGATCTTCGCGGAACTTCCCTTCCGCGATGTACTGTTCCAGGTTTTGATTGGTCGCGGATATGATACGAATATCGACCTGAACCGGATGGCTGGCGCCCACCGGCTGAATCTCACGTGACTCAATGGCCCGCAGCAGCTTGGCCTGCAGAGTGAGCGGCATATCGCCAATTTCGTCAAGAAACAGCGTCCCGCTATTGGCCGCCTGAATCAGGCCGGTCTTACCGTTTGCCGATGCGCCGGTAAACGCCCCCTTCACGTAGCCAAACAGTTCGCTTTCTAACAGCTGCTCGGGTATCGCGGCGCAGTTAATCGCGATAAAGGGCTTCGCATGGCGATCGCTGAGCTTGTGGATAGCGCGGGCAACCACCTCTTTCCCGGTCCCGCTTTCACCGGCAATCATCACGCTGGAGGGGCTCGGGGCCACGCGGCTGATCAGCTTTTTAAGCTGCCGCATAGGTCGACACTCCCCCACCATCGCCTCAATCTGCGGCCCTTCCTGCCCGCAGCTGAAATCGGCCGAAGAGTGCGACTGATGGAACGCCATTAAAAATAACCACTGATCCTGCACCGCGTGCAGCTGGCCGATAATGAGCTCCTTGCGATCGTCAAAGGAGATAATGTGCTGCATATGGCCGTGCTTGAAATTATCTTCGAAGGTCAACGGCTGAAACTGGATTGACTTACCAATCACCTGTCCCTGAGTGACGCTCATTATTTTCAAAGCGGCCTGGTTGGCAAATTTGACTCTTTGATCGTTGCCCACGACCAGTACGCCCTGATCCATATTTTCGATCATGGTTAAAAATATTTTATGGATATTGTCGCCGACCGCCCGCTCCTGCAAAAAGCGGGAAACGAATATGGTTGAGACATGACGAACATAATCAGAAAACTCCTGGATATTCGCATTTATACGTTCCTGCTGCTCGCGCGTCAGCGCAACCAGGCTAATAACGCCGACGCAGCGGTCGTGATACATCACCGGCGTGCCAAGAAAGGCTTTCTCTTCGCATTTCTCCTTATTGTTACAGTCTTTACACAGGGGGTCGAAGCGGGAGTGGGTAACGACCTTCTCGGTCTGTGTTTCAATAATGTAACGCAGAAGCCGTGAATTTGAATTTAATTTATAGCCAATCTGTTTACTATAAGCGCCAGTTCCGGCGACCCGGTATAATTCGTTATCAACAATCTCGACCTCCAGCTGCAGCACGCTGGATAGCATCCTTGCAAACTTTTGAATTGTAGGCTGAATCTGCATTAAAATGGAGGGTGCTTTGGACGGTATCATGTCTATCGGCCTTCTATTATTGCTCACCTGTTCGGCGTCAAGCGAAGCGGCTTTATTTATCTGCGGGGAATGATACCACTCCTTTTAGCCACCCGCGTTGATATAGATAGGGCCAATTCCCCCACCTTATCTTAAATATGCAAGAGCTATCACAGTTTCTTATCATTATGATAAATTTGCCGCGGTTTTTATCATATTGGCGCAATGTGAAGATGATAATCGCATTATTTACGGCGGCAACCCGCGCCTGTCCCGCAGAAATGGACGGCGGGGGGGATATTTTCACCTTTCTCTTCCCGGGATAACTCGCCTGAATTCGTGACAGACCTGGCATAATCTTAACTATTCAATCCTCTCCGCCGCCTCTCCCGGAGGATTTGGCACGCTTATTGTTAGTGGTAATACAGCGCTGGCAGTCGCTAATTCGGCAACTCTGCATATCCGACCGCACAGCAATCAATAAGCCGTCATTCACGACCAGGATTGAAACATGAAAACTGTTAACGAACTGATTAAGGATATCAATAAACTTAACTCTCATCTCAGTGAGAAAGACTTTCTGCTGACCTGGGAACAATCGCCGGATGAGCTGAAACAGGTGCTGGACGTCGCCGCCGCGCTAAAAACGCTACGCGCTGAAAATATCGCCACCAAAGTGTTTAACAGCGGATTGGGTATTTCCGTGTTCCGCGATAACTCAACCCGTACCCGCTTCTCCTACGCTTCCGCGCTTAACCTGTTAGGGCTGGCGCAACAGGATCTGGATGAGGGGAAATCGCAGATTGCCCACGGCGAAACGGTCCGTGAAACCGCCAACATGATCTCATTCTGCGCCGACGCCATCGGCATTCGCGATGACATGTTCCTTGGCGCGGGCAACGCCTACATGCGCGAAGTCGGCGAAGCGCTGGACGACGGCCACAAGCAGGGCGTCCTGCCGCAGCGACCGGCGCTGATCAATCTGCAGTGCGATATCGACCACCCGACGCAATCCATGGCCGATCTCGCCTGGCTGCGCGAGCACTTCGGTTCGCTGGAGAATCTGAAAGGTAAGAAGATCGCCATGACCTGGGCCTACTCGCCGAGCTATGGCAAACCCCTCTCGGTGCCGCAGGGCATTATCGGCCTGATGACCCGCTTCGGTATGGACGTCACCCTCGCCCACCCGGAAGGGTACGACCTGATCCCTGACGTTATCGAAGTGGCAAAAAACAATGCCCAGGCCTCCGGCGGCAGCTTCCGCCAGGTGAACAGCATGGAGGAAGCCTTTAAAGACGCCGATATCGTCTATCCGAAATCCTGGGCGCCGTACAAGGTAATGGAAAAACGCACCGAGCTGCTGCGCACAAATGACCATGAAGGTCTGAAGGCGCTGGAGAAAGCCTGCCTTGAGCAGAACGCCGGCCATAAAGACTGGCACTGTACGGAAGAGATGATGAAGCACACCCGCGACGGTGAAGCGCTGTATATGCACTGCCTGCCGGCGGATATCACCGGCGTCTCCTGCGACGCGGGCGAAGTCACCGAGGGAGTCTTCGAGAAGTACCGGATCCCGACCTACAAAGAGGCCAGCTGGAAGCCGTACATCATCGCCGCGATGATCGTCTGCCGCAAATACGCGAACCCGGGCAAGGTGCTGGAGCAGCTGCTCAAGGAAGCGCAGAAACGCATCAAATAATCCCCAGGCTGGCCTGCGGGCCAGCCCCACGACTTTCGCATTTCAAAAAGGATAAGGATCGAGTATGTCTGCTTTCTCACTGAAAATGGATATTGCCGAAAACCGTTTTTTTAACGGAGAGATTTCACCGCTGTTTTCACGCCAGCAGGCGCAGCAGGCTCGCCGCTTTCATCAAAAGATCGCCGGCTATCAGCCTACGCCGCTGGTGGCGCTGAACGAACTTTCCGCGCTGTTTGGGGTACAAAAAATCCTCGTTAAAGATGAATCCCGGCGCTTTGGCCTCAACGCCTTCAAAATGCTCGGCGGCTCTTATGCTATCGCCCGGCTGCTGTGTGAAAAATATCATTTAGATATCAACGATCTCTCCTTCGAAACGCTCAAATCCAGCATCAAAGAGAAGATGACGTTCGCCACCACCACCGACGGCAACCACGGCCGCGGCGTGGCGTGGGCAGCCCGCCAGTTAGGCCAGAACGCCGTCATCTATATGCCGAAAGGCTCAGCGCAGGAGCGGGTTGACGCCATACTGCGCCTCGGCGCCGAGTGTATCGTCACCGATATGAACTACGACGACACCGTCCGCTTTACCATGCAGACCGCGCAGAAAAACGGCTGGGAGGTGGTGCAGGACACCGCCTGGGAAGGCTATACGAAAATTCCGACCTGGATTATGCAGGGCTACGCCACCCTCGCCGATGAAACGGTAGAACAGCTCTCCTCAATGGGTATCGCCCGTCCGACGCACGTGCTTCTGCAGGGCGGCGTGGGGGCGATGGCGGGCGGCGTGCTGGGCTACCTGGCCGATGTCTACGGCGCGAAGCATCTCCATTCCATTATCGTCGAGCCGGAGCTGGCCGACTGTCTCTACCGCTCTGCGCTGAAGGGCCAGATCGTCAACGTCAGCGGCGATATGGCCACCATTATGGCCGGTCTCGCCTGCGGTGAGCCCAACCCGCTGGGCTGGGAAGTGCTGCGCAACTGCGCCACGCAGTTCGTCTCCTGTCAGGACGCCGTCGCCGCCCTCGGCATGCGGGTGCTGGGAAACCCGGCGGGCCAGGATCCGCGCGTTATTTCCGGCGAATCCGGCGCCGTCGGTCTCGGCCTGCTGGCGGCGATTCATTTCCATCCGCAGCGCGAAGCGCTGATGCACAAGCTCAAGCTGGATAGCGATTCCGTGGTGCTGGTGATTAGCACCGAAGGCGACACCGACGTTAAGCACTATCGCGAAGTCGTCTGGGAAGGCAAACATCCGGCCGCGCAGTAGCCGATTGATCAACATTCCTCCCGCCCGGCGGGACCCCCGTATTCAGAACTGGAGAACATCCTTATGGCTAAGCAAATTCCGTTCAACGCGATCCTGGAAAAATCAAAACAATACGAAAAAGAGATGACCCGCTTCCTGCGCGATATGATCGCCATCCCCAGCGAAAGCAGCGATGAGAAGCGCGTGGTGCACCGTATCAAAGAGGAGATGGAGAAAGTCGGGTTCGACAAAGTGGAAATCGATCCGATGGGTAACGTGCTGGGCTACATCGGTCACGGCCCGCGTCTGGTCGCCATGGACGCGCACATTGATACCGTCGGCATTGGCAACATCAAGAACTGGAACTTCGACCCGTACGAAGGTATGGAGACCGATGAGCTGATCGGCGGACGCGGCGCGTCTGACCAGGAGGGCGGAATGGCCTCCATGGTTTACGCCGGTAAAATCATTAAAGATCTGGGCCTGGAAGATGAGTATACCCTGCTGGTGACCGGTACCGTTCAGGAAGAGGATTGCGACGGCCTGTGCTGGCAGTACATTATTGAACAATCCGGCATACGTCCGGAATTCGTGGTCAGCACCGAACCTACCGACTGCCAGATTTACCGCGGCCAGCGCGGGCGTATGGAGATCCGCGTGGAGGTTCAGGGCGTCAGCTGCCACGGCTCCGCCCCGGAGCGCGGCGATAACGCCATCTTCAAAATGGCGCCCGTTCTCACCGAGCTGGAACAGCTTTCGCACAAGCTGGGCGATGACGAATTCCTCGGCAAAGGCACCCTGACCGTTTCCGAGATTTTCTTCACCTCGCCGAGCCGCTGCGCGGTAGCGGATAGCTGCGCCGTCTCCATTGACCGCCGTCTGACCTGGGGCGAAACCTGGGAAGGCGCGCTGGAAGAGATCCGCGCGCTGCCGGCGGTGAAAAAAGCCGCCGCGGTGGTCTCGATGTACAACTACGAACGCCCCTCCTGGACCGGCCTGGTCTACCCGACCGAATGCTACTTCCCGACCTGGAAAGTGGAAGAGAACCACTTCACCGTTCGCGCCCTGAGCAACGCCTATGAAGGTCTGTTCGGCAAAGCGCCGGTGGTGGATAAGTGGACCTTCTCCACCAACGGCGTCTCCATTATGGGCCGCCACGGCATTCCGGTTATCGGCTTTGGGCCTGGGAAAGAGCCGGAGGCGCATGCGCCGAATGAGAAAACCTGGAAATCGCATCTGGTAACCTGCGCCGCGATGTATGCCGCTATCCCGCTGAGCTGGCTGGCCACGGAGTAATTGTTCGTCCTGTCTGCCGCCGCGCTCTGCGGCGGTATGTTGAGGTTTCTATGCGCGTACTGATTAAAAATGGCCTCGTCGTCAACGCCGACGGACAGCTAAAGCAGGACCTGCTCATTGAAGATGGCCTCGTCAAGCGCCTTGCCAGTTCTATTGAGGCAGAACAACCCTGCGAAGTGATTGACGCCGAGGGCTGCTACGTGATGCCCGGCGGCGTCGACGTTCATACGCATTTCAATATTGATGTGGGTCTCGCCCGCAGCTGCGATGATTTCTTTACCGGCACCCGGGCCGCGGCCTGCGGCGGTACCACCACTATTGTTGATCATATGGGCTTCGGGCCCGTCGGCTGCCACCTGCGCCACCAGTTCGAGGTCTATCGCGGCTACGCCGCCTATAAAGCCGTTATCGACTACAGTTTTCACGGCGTTATCCAGCACGTTAACCACGGCATTCTCGACGAGATCCCGATGATGGTGGATAGCGGCATCAGCAGCTTTAAGCTCTATCTGACCTACCAGTACAAACTCAGCGATGATGAGATATTGCAGGCGATGCGCCACCTGCAGCGCGCCGGCGCGCTGACGACGGTGCATCCGGAAAACGATGCCGCCATCGCCCAGCGCCGGGCGGAATTTATCAACGCCGGTAAAACCGCGCCGCGCTATCACGCCCTGAGCCGCCCGCTGGAGTGCGAGGCGGAAGCCATCGCCCGAACGATCAACCTCGCGCAGCTGGCGGGAAACGCGCCGCTGTATATCGTGCATCTTTCCAACGCCCTGGGCCTAGAGTACCTGCGCCTCGCCAGAAGACGCCACCAGCCGGTGTGGGTGGAGACCTGTCCGCAGTATCTGCTGCTCGACGAGCGCTGCTACGAGCGCGAAGACGCGCTTAACTATCTGCTCAGCCCTCCCCTGCGCAACGCCAGCAACAACGATGCGCTATGGCGCGGTATCCATGATGGAGATATTGACACGGTCGCCACCGACCACTGCGCGTTCTCTGCGCAGCAGCGCAGGCAGATCTCCGGCGGCGACTTTAGCCGCTGCCCGAACGGCCTGCCGGGGGTGGAAAACCGCCTGCTGCTGCTGTTTTCGCACGGCGTGATGACCGGGCGCATCACCCCTGAGCGCTTTGTGGCGCTCACCAGCGCCAACCCGGCGAAGCTGTTTGGCCTGTGGCCGCAGAAGGGGCTGCTGGCGCCCGGCGCCGATGGCGACGTGGTTATCATCGATCCGCAGCGTACCACCACCATCCGTCATGCCATGCTGCACGACAACGCCGACTATTCACCCTATGAAGGCTTTATCTGTCAGGGCGCGATTCGCCAGACGCTCTCCCACGGCAGAGTGATCTTTGATAACGGCACCTTTACCGGCATCGCCGGACAGGGCCGCTTTTTACGCCGACAACCCTTTTCCACCGCTCACCAGGCCGTCAGCGGAACAGAAACGTAATGAGAGGAAGCTATGAGTAAAAAAATTGTTCTCGCTCTCGGCGGGAATGCGCTGGGCGACGATCTCGCCGGACAGATGCAGGCCGTACGACACACCGCACGGACGATCGTCGATCTTATCGCCCTTGGCCACCAGGTGGTGGTCACTCACGGCAACGGTCCGCAGGTGGGCATGATCAACCAGGCCTTCGAGGCCGCGGCAAAAACCGAGGCCCATACGCCCATGCTGCCGATGTCGGTCTGCGTGGCCCTGAGCCAGGGCTACATCGGCTACGACCTGCAGAACGCGATTCGTGAAGAACTGCTAACGCGCCAGCTGGATATCCCGGTGGCGACCTTGATAACCCAGGTGGAAGTGGACGCTAACGATAAGGCATTTCTTAATCCGACCAAGCCCATCGGCTCGTTCTTCAGCAAAGAAGAGGCCGAAAAGCTGAGCCAAAACGGCTACATCATGAAAGAGGACGCCGGGCGCGGCTACCGTCGCGTCGTCGCGTCGCCCATGCCGGTAGATATTATCGAGAAACAAACGGTAAAAGCGCTGATGGATGACTGCCACGTGGTGATCACCGTCGGCGGCGGCGGCATTCCGGTGATTCGCGAGGGTAACCATCTGCGCGGCGCCAGCGCGGTTATCGATAAGGACTGGGCCAGCGCGAAGCTGGCGGAGATGATCGACGCCGACCTGCTGATCATTCTCACCGCCGTAGAAAAGGTGGCGATCAACTTCGGTAAACCTGACGAGCAGTGGCTGGATAACCTCTCCCTGCGCGATGCCGAACGCTTTATCGAAGAGGGGCACTTTGCCAAAGGCTCAATGCTGCCAAAAGTGGAAGCCGCCGCCGCCTTCGCCCGCTCAGGGCCGGGGCGTAAAGCGCTGATCACGATGCTGAGCAAAGCCAAAGAGGGGATTGAAGGAAAAACGGGCACCATTATTAGCCAATAAGCTGTACGCCACGGGTTGCCGGGAACCTCCCGGCAACATTTCTCCTCGCAGAAGCTCAGACCTCCACCGCCTCAGCCAGACAATCCGGCTGGCACGCTTGCCTCACCTGGTTCATCAGCCCCCCCGGCGCGCCGTTTTTCACCTGCAGGATCTCCGCCAGCACGCTGATGGCAATCTCGTTTGGCGTCTCGGCGCCGATGTCATAGCCAATCGGCGCCCGCAGACGGCTGATATCCGCCTCCGTTACGCCGTTTTCCCGCATCTGGCGGACAAAGGCCTGCACTTTCCGCCGGCTGGCCAGCAGCCCCAGCCACGCCACCGGCTGGGTTATCAGCCTGTCCAGCGCCTCCCGATCCTGGTTGTTGGTGGCAATCAGCACGAAATCCTGCGGCCGGACCGCCATCGCCTCCACTACGTCCGTAAAGCTGGCAGCGTGCACCAGCCGCGCCGAAAGCGGAAAAGCGTCGGGGCAAAGGCTGGCGGAATAGATATCGCCGACGCAGATGTCAAAATCCACCCGCGCCGCGGCGTGGGCAACCGCGCGGTTGACGTGCCCGGCGCCGACCAGCAGCAGGCGCGGGCGCAGGCCGTGCACGCTGATGTAAACCGACATCGCGCCGCCGCAGTCGGAGCCCACGGCGTCGCTGCCGGTGCGCGCCATGCGGCCGTGAAACATTCGCGACGCCCGTTCGCGCAGCGCTTCCAGCGCCGCATCGATGACTTTACGCTCCACCATTCCGCCGCCAATGGTGCCCACAATCGAACCGTCCTCCCGGATAAGCATCTGAGCGGAGTGTCGGGGGGTGGAGCCCCGACTTTCGACAATCTGCGCCAGGGCAAAGGGGCGATTCTGCTCCTCAAGTCGTGCTGCTTCTGCAAAAATATTCATACCAACCTCAAAGGCGATGTTTACGGCTCTATTTGTTTACCTGCGATATTTCCCGGGTTCTCAGTTTGAGAGTTTACCCGGCGTTGAAATAGCGTCGCAGCGACCCGTATCGACTATGCAATATTTATACTTAGCCGCCGTTTTTCA
Source organism: Klebsiella sp. ME-303 (assembly GCF_007910085.1). Lineage (NCBI taxonomy): Bacteria > Pseudomonadati > Pseudomonadota > Gammaproteobacteria > Enterobacterales > Enterobacteriaceae > Klebsiella > Klebsiella sp. ME-303. Next base: position 170,107 of record NZ_VOJB01000057.1, read on the forward strand.
TCGCAAATTGTGAGACAGGTCATTTCGTTAGCCGTAATGACGCTGCAACCGGGATCCTACGCCGAATATTTCCTCTGTCGCCGCGGTAAAAGAAAGCCGCCCGCTGAAATCACCGCCGAACGGTCGGCATAAATTATCATTCTGATATTCAGGATCTGATTTTGAGAAATCTCGCCGAATGATAAAGCGTATTGATTTGAGTTCTCATTTCCCCGCTGTGGAATTATTCACGCATTCGCGTCGAGTTTCGACCTGGTTCACAAATTAATTATTCTACCGCCGCGGTTTGAATAACTGGTGTGATTGTTGCTCCTCTTTCGTTATCCGTCGGGATGATTACCACCGGCAATGTCGATCTTACAATGATATCTAAGGAGAGGGTTATGGGAGATATAATGCGTCCCGTGCCGTTTGAGGAGCTTTTAACGCGCATTTTCGACGAGTACCAGAGTCAGCGGACTATTTTTGGCATCCCCGAGCAACAGTTTTATACGCCGCAGGCGCAGCGGTCGATCGGCGTATTCGGCGAAAGCTGCGCGACGCCGCTCGGCCCGGCAGCCGGGCCGCATACCCAGCTGGCGCAGAACATTATTACCGCCTGGCTAACCGGCGGGCGGTTTATCGAGCTGAAAACCGTACAGATCCTTGACCGCCTGGAGCTGGAAAAGCCCTGCATCGATGCCGAAGATGAGTGCTTCAACACCGAGTGGTCCACCGAATTTACCCTCAAAAAAGCCTGGGATGAGTACCTGAAAGCCTGGTTCACGCTGCATCTGCTGGAGCAGGTCTTTCCGCTGGGCACCGATAAAGAGAGCAAGTCGTTTATTTTCAATATGAGCGTCGGCTACAACCTTGACGGTATTAAGCAGCCGCCAATGCAGGAATTTATCGACAACATGATGGACGCCTCCGCCCATCCTAAATTCGCCCAGTACCGCGACACCCTGAACCGCTGGCTGCAAAATAGAACCTTTATCGACAGCCTGCCAACCTGCGCGCGCAAAGACGGGCTGGACAATCTGGCTCAACGCGTGCCGGCCAGGCTGGTTCAGGGCGTCACCCTCTCAACCATGCACGGCTGCCCGCCGGACGAGATCGAAGCCATCTGCCGCTATATGCTGACGGAGAAAAATCTCAATACCTTTGTGAAGCTCAACCCGACCCTGCTCGGCTATCCGCGCGTTCGCCAGATCCTCGACGCCTGCGGCTTCGGCTATATCGGCCTTAGCGAAGCGTCGTTTGACCACGACCTTAAGATCGACCGGGCGCTGGAGATGCTGACGCGCCTGATGGCGCTGGCGAAAGCGCGCAGCCTCGGCTTTGGCGTCAAGCTGACCAACACCCTCGGCACCGTCAACAACAAGGGAGCGCTGCCGGGAGATGAAATGTATATGTCCGGCCGCGCGCTATTCCCGCTATCGATCAACGTAGCCGCCCTGCTCTCGCGGGCGTTTGACGGCAAGCTGCCGATCTCCTACTCCGGCGGCGCCAGCCAGCTCAACATCCGCGAGATTTTCGACACCGGCATTCGCCCTATCACCATGGCCACCGACCTGCTGAAGCCGGGAGGATATCTGCGCCTGAGCGAGTGCATGCGCGAGCTGGAGAAAGCCGACGGCTGGAACATGACGCAGATCGACGTCGAGCGCCTCAACGCACTGGCGGAAAAAGCGGTGAGCATGGACTACACCCAGAAACAGTGGAAGCCGGAAGAGCGCATTGATACCGGCGAGCCGCTGCCGCTGCTGGACTGCTACGTCGCCCCCTGCGTGACGGCCTGCGCCATCAAGCAGGATATTCCGGAGTATATCCGCCTGCTGGGCGAGCATCGCTACGCCGACGCGCTGGAGCTGATCTATCAGCGCAACGCGTTGCCGGCCATCACCGGTCATATCTGCGACCACCAGTGCCAGTACAACTGTACGCGTCTGGATTACGACAGCGCGCTCAACATCCGTGAGCTGAAAAAAGTGGCGCTGGAGAAAGGCTGGGACGAGTACCGCAGCCGCTGGCATAAGCCCGCGGGATCCGGCTCCCGGCACCCGGTAGCGGTGATCGGCGCAGGCCCTGCCGGTCTCGCCGCCGGATACTTCCTCGCCCGCGCCGGGCATCCGGTCACGGTTTTTGAACGCGAAGCCAGCGCCGGGGGCGTGGTGAAGAATATCATTCCGCAGTTCCGCATTCCCGGCGAGCTTATCCAGCACGATATCGATTTTGTCGTCGCCCACGGCGTCAAAATTGAGTACGGCTGCGATCCGCATCTGAGCGTGGAAAAACTGCAGGCGAAGGGTTTTCGTTACGTGCTGGTCGGCACCGGTACCGATAAAAACAGCGGCGTGAAGCTGGGCGGCGATAACCAGAACGTGCATAAGTCGCTGCAGTTCCTGCGCGAGTTTAACCGCGGCGCCGAGCTGAACCTGGGCAAACGCGTGGCCGTGGTCGGCGCCGGCAACACCGCCATGGACTGCGCCCGCGCGGCGCTGCGCGTACCCGGCGTGCAGAGCGCGACCATCGTCTATCGCCGCTCGCAGCAAGAGATGCCCGCCTGGCGCGAAGAGTACGATGAGGCGCTGCTCGACGGCGTCGACTTCGAGTGGCTATGCAACCCGGAACAGTTTAACGCCGACGGGACGCTCGTCGTACGCGTCATGAAGCTCGGCGAGCCGGATGAGAAAGGCCGCCGCCGCCCGGTGGAGACCGATGAGATTCGCACCCTGCAAGTCGACTCTCTGATTACCGCCATCGGCGAGCAGCAGGACGGCGAAGCGCTGTCGGCAATGGGGATCCCGCTCGACCCGCAGGGCTGGCCGGTGGTCAACGCCGATGGCGAGACCAGCAAACCGAACGTTTTCCTGATCGGCGACGTTCAGCGCGGCCCCTCTTCTATCGTCTCCGCTATCGGCAACGCGCGACGGGCCACGGACGCGATCCTGGCCCGGGAAAATATCGCCAGCAGCTACGGAAACAAAGTCTGGAACAACGTCGATCCGGCGAAGGTGTACCAGCGTAAAGGCGCCATCGCCGTCACGCTGGTGGATAAAAACCAGCGCGAGGCTTTTGTCGAGCAGGAAGCCAGCCGCTGCCTGGAGTGCAACTACGTGTGCAGCAAGTGCGTCGACGTCTGTCCGAACCGCGCCAATATTTCCGTGGCCGTGCCGGGCTTCCAGAATCGCTTCCAGACCCTGCATCTGGACGCTTATTGCAACGAATGCGGCAACTGCGCTCAGTTCTGCCCGTGGCAGGGAAAACCGTATAAAGACAAAATCACCGTGTTCAGCCTGGAGCAGGATTTTGTCAACAGCACCAATCCGGGCTTCTTCGTCGCGGGCGCCAGCGTCAAAGTGCGTCAGGACGACCAGACGTGGCAGCTGGAAATTAACGACCGCGGCCAGTTTAACGAGGTACCGGCCCAGCTGGACGCCATGTGCCGCATCATAAGCCATATTCATCAGCACCAAAGCTATCTTCTCGGAGGCGTTGAAGTATGAGTATCCTGATCCTGAAAAATGCCACCGCCGCGCAGATCTATCCGGCGAAAGTGTGGGAGAACGTCGATATCGCCATTGAGAGCGATAAAATTCTCGCCGTCGGCCCCGGCCTGTGCCAGCGCTATCCACAGGCGCAGGTGAAAGAGATGCGCGGGCAGCTGGTGATGCCCGGCATGGTCTGCTCCCACAATCACTTTTATTCCGGCCTGTCCCGGGGGATTCAGGCCAATATCGCCCCCAGCCCGGACTTTATCTCCACGCTGAAAAACCTGTGGTGGCGCCTTGACCGGGCGCTGGACGAAGAGTCGCTCTACTACAGCGGGCTGATCTGCGCCATGGAGGCCGTGCGCAGCGGCTGCACGGCGGTTGTCGATCATCATGCGTCGCCCCACTATATCGCGGGCTCCCTGAGCCAGCTGCGCAACGCCTTCCTCAAAATCGGGCTGCGCGGGATGACCTGCTTCGAAACCACCGACCGCAACTTTGGCAGCCGCGAGCTGCGCGACAGCGTTGAGGAGAACATTCGCTTCGCCAGAGAGATCGACGCCGCGCGCGAAAAGGGCGACCAGCCTTATCTGGTCGAGGCCCATATCGGCGCCCATGCGCCGTTCACCGTGCCGGATGAAGGTCTGGCGATGCTGCGTGAAGCGCTAAAAGCCACCGGCCGCGGCCTGCATATCCACGCGGCGGAAGACCGCTACGATGTCTCTCACAGCCATCACCTTTACGGCAAAGACCTGCTGGTGCGGCTGGCGGAGTTCGACCTTATCAACAGTAAGACGCTGATTGCCCACGGCCTGTACATCTCCGATGCCGACGTCGAGCTGCTCAACGCGCAGGACGGCTTCCTGGTGCACAACGCCCGCTCCAACATGAACAACCACGTCGGCTACAACCCCCGCCTGCCGCAGATGCGCAATCTGGCGCTCGGCACCGACGGCATCGGTTCCGACATGTTCGAGGAGATGAAGTTTGCCTTCTTTAAACACCGCGACGCCGGCGGGCCGCTGTGGCCGGACAGCTTCGCGAAGGCGCTGAGCAACGGCAATGAACTGTTGAATCGCAACTTCAACGCCCGCTTTGGCCGCCTTGAGGCGGGCTATAAAGCGGACCTCACCATTTGCGACTATATGGCGCCGACGCCGCTTATCGCGGAAAACATCGCCGGACATATCGCCTTCGGTCTGGGGGCAAACAGCGTGCGCAGCGTCATGGTGAACGGCGTGATGATCTACGAGGATCGCCAGTTCAGCTTCGACTGCGAGCCGATATTCCGCGAAGCGCAGAAAGTGGCGAAAAAAATGTGGGCGCGAATGGATGCGCTCCCCGCGTAGCCCGCGTAAAAACGCTAAACCGGCCTGGCAGGCCGGTTTTTTTTGCTGACAGAACGCGGGCGTATGAAATTGCCCGGCAGCTTCCGCGCCGCCGGGCGCGAGGTTTACAGCGACAGCAGCGCGGCGGTGGCGATATTGCGCTGCTTTTGCAGCGCGCTGAGCTGCTCTTCGGTCATGATACTCAGCGCCGCCGTCGGGCAGACATCAACGCAGGCGGGGCCGCGCTCCCGGGTGCCGCAAAGATCGCACTTAACGATAACCGGCGTCACACCGGCCTCCACCTCAATGGTAATCGCCCCAAACGGGCAGGCGACCACGCAGCTCTGGCAGCCAATGCAGCGCCCGCCGTCGGCCTCCACTTTCTCCGCCCCCATGCTCAGCGCCCCGGTCGGGCAGGCGCCCACGCAGGGCGCATTCTCGCACTGATGACACATCACCGGCACGCTAAGCTCGTCGAGGCGCATCACCTTCAGGCGGGGATGAAACTCCGCCCCCGGCGCCACGTGTTCCAGCGCACAGGCTACCTCACAGGTCCTGCAGCCGATGCAGGCCTGCGAACTGGCAACGATAAAACGAGTCATATCTCCTCCCGGGCCGTGAATTGCATCAACATCTCGCTGGCCGCCTGCCGCCCGGCGACCATGGCGGTAACCACCAGGTCCGCGCCGGTCACGGCATCGCCGCCGGCAAAGATTTTGTCATGGCTGGTTTGCGTCGTTCCGCGCCCTTTGCCGCCGGTCACTATCTGCCCCCAGCGGTCCAGCTTTATCCCGTGGCCGCGCAGCCACGGCATCTCGTGAGCCTGAAAGCCAAACGCCATAATGAGCACATCGGCTTTAAGTTCAAACCCGGAATCCGGGATCGGCTGCGGCCGGCGGCGGCCGTCCGGGCCCGGCTCGCCCATCTTCGTGCGGATCATCTCCACCGCGCAGACCTGCCCCTTGCGGTTGAGCTGAATGCGCTGCGGCTGCACGTTAAACTCAAATTTCACCCCCTCTTCCCGCGCGTTCACCACCTCTTTTTTCGATCCGGGCATGCTCAGCTCATCGCGACGGTAGGCGCAGGTCACGCTCGCTGCGCCGCGGCGAACGGCGGTGCGCAGGCAGTCCATCGCCGTATCTCCCCCGCCAAGCACCACCACCCGTTTCCCCTTAATGTCGGTCAGGGGATACTCGGGGCTCTCTTCGAGCCCCATCACCTCGCGGGTGCTGGCAATCAGGAACGGCAGGGCCTGAATCACGCCGGGGGCGTTCTCTCCCTCCAGGCCGGCGGCCATCAGACCGTAGGTGCCCACGCCAAGGAAGACGGCGTCATAGTTTTTCACCAGATCGGCAAAAGCCACGTCGCGCCCCACCTCCTGGTTGAGATGAAAATTGACGCCCATGGCGCTAAAAATGTCGCGTCGCTTCTCAAGCACGTTTTTATCCAGCTTGAACGGCGGAATACCGAAGGTCAGCAGGCCGCCGATTTCCGGATGGCGATCGAACACGTCAACGTGCACGCCCGCGCGCACGAGAATATCGGCGCAGCCCAGTCCGGCGGGCCCGGCGCCAATCACCGCCACCCGCTCCGGGCGCGGGGCTACTTTGCCGATTGTCGGTCGCCAGCCCATCGCCAGCGCGGTATCGGTGATATAGCGCTCAAGGTTGCCAATGGCGACCGAGCCGCCTTCGTTCTTTAAGGTGCAGGCCCCTTCGCACAGCCTGTCCTGCGGACAGACGCGGCCGCAAATCTCCGGCAGGGAACTGCTCTGATGGCACAGCTCCGCCGCCTCGATAATCTTGCCCTCGCTCACCAGGCGGATGAAATCGGGAATATGATTATGTAAAGGACAGGTCCAGTTGCACCACGCTTTCTGCGCGCAGTAGAGACAGCGTTCGCTCTCATACTCCGCATCGCACTCGCTCAGCGGCTGATAGATTTCGCCGAAGTGCTGCATGCGGTCATCGGCGGGCACTTTTTTCGCGCCCACCCGCGGAGGTTTATTGAGTATCGCGCTGCGTCTGGCGCCGCGAACGGCGCCCAGCGGGGTTTCCAGCGCGGAGCGAATCTGCCGCGCGCTACGCAGCCGGTTAACGGCGGCCTCATCCATCAGTTGCAGCGCCTGGGTTGGACAGCTGGCCACGCACGCCTGCTGACCGGAAGGATGCTGGCTGCAAAGATCGCATTTCTGCGCCAGCTGCGGCGCGTCGTCATCGTTGGCCACCATCTCAATGGCTCCAAAGGGACAGGCGATGACGCAGTTTTTACAGCCGATGCACAGCGCCTCTGTAAACTGAACGCTGTCGTTCGCCACGCGCAGCGCCTGGGTCGGACAGGCGCCGACGCAGGGCGCGTCGTTGCAGTGGCGGCAGGTCGTCGCGCTGCTGGCGTGGCGGTGGAAGAACACCCGAATGCGCGGCAGAAAGTCGCTGCGCTGCCGGGGCCAGCTGTCCTGGCGATGAGAGGTGACGCAGGCCACTTCACAGGCGTGGCAGCCAATACAGTTTGCAGAATCGGCAACAATAAATTTATTCATTTGCTTCCCTTTATTATTCCAGGACTCACCGGGAAGCAATGCAATAATCAGGCGCTTTTGTTCAGGGTATTCATATGGTGCTTATTTTTGCGAGCCGTCTCAAAAAAAACAGGCCCACTCCCGCTAAGCGGCGCGATATATATCCGCTCTCGCTGAACAAAAATTATTCTCCGCGCTCAGGGTTTAATCATGTTGATAATTCAACGTATCGCGCGTGATACCAAAATGAGACGCTCCCTGTCTCAATGTGATAGCGCGCGTTTATTCACCACGAGATTTATTTGAGAAGTTTCGCAGCGCGTCGATATTCCCGCCTTTTTCTCGTGAGTTATTTCACACAATTCTCCTTCAATCCTCCAGGCGCTTATTTTTGGCACAGCTTACGCATATTACTTCTCGTGCGCGCAACACGCTGATGAACGCATCGGCTCAGGGAGGCAGCGGCCTTCGAATCGTAACTTCGGCTCTGTTCATGTTTATACAGAGTGAAGTCGTACAGGAGATAACAACTTCATGAAAGATATCGCCAATTCCGCCTCACATAACGGGAACTCGACCGCACCGGTCGATGAAATATTACCCGTTACGCAAATGATTCTTTATGGGCTACAGCACGTGCTGGTGATGTACGCGGGCGCCGTGGCGGTTCCGCTCGTTGTGGGTAATGCGGTAGGGCTCCCGCCGGAGCACATTATTTTACTGATCAGCGCCGACCTGTTTATCTGCGGCGCGGCCACCATCGTGCAGTCGCTGGGGGTCGGTAAGTGGCTCGGCTGTCGGCTGCCGCTTATCCAGGGCTGTACCTTCGCCGCGCTGATCCCGATGGTGTTGATCGGTAAGGAGTACGGGATCGGCGGTATTTCCGGGGCGGTGATCGTGTCCGGTATTTTTATCCTCTGCTGCGCGCCGTGGATTAGCAAGCTCATCCGCTTCTTTCCCAAGGTGGTGATGGGCAGCATCGTCACGCTTATCGGCATGTCTATTATGCCGGTGGCAGGCGGGTGGATTGGCGGCGGGAGCAGCGAAATGAGCGGCTTTGGCGCCCCCTTCTCGCTGCTGATGGCGGCAATCACGCTGGTGATTATTCTCAATATTTACACCTTTGCCTCCGGCGTCGTGAAAAACACGTCGGTGCTGATCGGTCTTATCATCGGCACCGTACTCTGGAGCTGCTTTAAGCCTCTCGACTTTAGCCTCGTCCACGCCACACCCTGGCTCCATCTGCCGACCCTGATGCCCTTCGCCAAACCTGAATTTCATATTATCCCCGTCGCCCTGCTGTCGATGGTGATGGTGGTGGTGATGGTGGAAACCATGTCCTCGATGATGGCCACCGGGGATATTGTCGGGAAAAAGGTGGACGCGAAGATGCTGCGCAACGGCCTCAACACCTGCGGTATCGCGACCACTATCTGCGGCTTCTTCAATCTGTTTCCCTACGCCGCCTTCGCGCAGAACGTCGGCCTGATCGGTTTAACCGGGGTGCGCAGCCGTTTTGTGGTGTCGGTCTCCGGCATCATTCTGATTCTGATGGGTGTGTTCTCGAGGATGGCGGCGCTGGTGGTGCTGATACCGAAACCGATCCTCGGCGGCGCGGGCATTGTCATGTTCGGTATGGTGGCGGTGTCCGGTATTCGTACCCTGGGACAGGTCAACTACCGCAACAATAATAACGGTATGGTGGTGGCATTAACGCTCGGCCTCGGCATGATGCCGGTGCTGGTGCCCAATCTGTTTACCCAGTTTCCGCCGATGGTTCAGCTGTTTCTGCACAGCGGGATTACGATTGGCACCCTGACGGCTATCGTCGCCAACCTCACCCTCAACGGCAGCGTGCCATTCCGCGTTAACCACGAAACGCCGGTCCCCGATCCGGCCCCGCCAAGCTCGGCGGCGCGCAACATGGCCGTCAGAACCGTCAGAATGTGGCTCCTGCTGCGCAAAGTTCAGAAGGAGAGACAGCCTGAAGAAGCGCAGGAGGGGTAATGATGCTCACCAGACTCCTGTTTGCCTTGATCACCCTGCTGCTGCTGGCGATACCCATCGTGCAGCAGGGTATCGCGCAGGGCCTGAACGGCCGTTTTAGCTATGCCCTGCTGTTCTAAGTTTAAGGACCACTGCTATGAAAAAAGTCACGACCGTCTGCCCCTACTGCGCCTCCGGCTGCAAAATGCAGCTCACGGTAGAAGAGGGAAAAATTACCCGCGCCGACGCTGCGATGGGGAAAAATAATCAGGGCACCCTGTGCCTGAAGGGCTACTACGGCTGGGATTTTATTGACGACCCGCAGATCCTCACCCCGCGCCTGAAAACCCCGATGATCCGCCGCCGGCGCGGCGGTAAGCTGGAGTCCGTCTCCTGGGAGGAAGCGCTCGATTACGTGGCAAACCGCCTCAGCGACATAAAAGCGAAGTACGGGCCGGATGCGATTCAGACCACCGGATCTTCGCGCGCCACCGGCAATGAAACCAACTACATCATGCAAAAATTTGCGCGCGCCGTTATTGGTACCAATAACGTCGACTGCTGCGCACGCGTCTGACACGGCCCTTCGGTTGCAGGTCTGCACCAGTCGGTCGGCAACGGCGCGATGAGTAATGCCATCACCGAGATCGATAATACCGATCTGGTGTTTATTTTCGGCTATAACCCGGCGGATTCGCACCCGATCGTGGCGAATCACATCCTCAATGCCAAACGCAACGGGGCCAAAATCATCGTCTGCGATCCGCGTAAAATCGAAACCGCGCGCATCGCCGACCTGCATCTGGCGCTGAAAAACGGCTCCAACATTGCGCTGCTCAACGCCATCGGGCAGGTGATTATCGAAGAAGATCTCTACGATAAATCCTTCGTCGCCGGGCGTTCCGAAGGCTTCGAAGCGTATCGCAACATCGTCGAAGGCTATACGCCGGAGTCGGTGGAAGCCATCACCGGCATCAGCGCCAGGCAGATTCGCGAATGCGCGCGGCTGTACGCCAGCGCCGGAAACGCCATGATTCTGTGGGGGATGGGCGTAACCCAGTTCTGGCAGGGCGTCGAAACGGTGCGTTCCCTGACCAGCCTGGCGATCCTCACCGGCAACCTGGGGAAACCGCACGTCGGCGTCAATCCGGTGCGCGGCCAGAACAACGTCCAGGGCGCCTGCGATATGGGCGCGCTGCCGGACACCTATCCCGGCTATCAGTACGTGAAATTCCCGGAAAACCGGGAGAAGTTCGCCAACGCCTGGGGCGTTGAGAGCCTGCCGGAGAACCCTGGCTACCGCATCAGCGAGCTGCCGCACCGCGTGGCGCACGGCGAAGTGCGGGCGGCTTACATTATGGGGGAAGATCCGCTCCAGACCGACGCCGAGCTTTCCGCCGTACGTCAGGCCTTCGAAGAGATGGAGCTGGTTATCGTCCAGGATATCTTTATGACCAAAACCGCCGCGGCGGCCGATGTGATTCTGCCCTCGACCTCGTGGGGCGAGCATGAGGGCGTCTATACCGCAGCGGATCGCGGCTTCCAGCGCTTTTTCAAGGCGGTGGAGCCGAAGTGGGATCTGAAGACCGACTGGCAAATCATCTGCGAAATCGCCACCCGGATGGGGTATCCAATGAAGTACGACAACACGCAGCAGATCTGGGATGAACTCCGCCATCTGTGCCCCAACTTCTTCGGCGCGACCTACGAGAAGATGGGAGAACTGGGCTACGTGCAGTGGCCGTGCCGCGACGAGTCGGAGGCGGACCAGGGCACTTCGTATCTGTTTGCGGAACGGTTCTCCACGCCGAACGGGCTGGCGCAGTTCTTCACCTGCGAATGGCAGGCGCCGGTCGATAAGCTGAGCGATGCCTATCCGCTGGTGCTCTCCACGGTGCGCGAGGTGGGCCACTACTCCTGCCGTTCGATGACCGGCAACTGCGCTGCGCTGGCCAAACTGGCGGACGAACCGGGCTACATCCAGATCAACACCGCCGACGCCAAACGGCTCGGCATTGAGGACGAAGAGCTGGTGTGGGTTAACTCGCGCAAAGGCAAGGTGATCTCCCGGGCGAAAATCAGCGACAGGCCGAATAAAGGGGCGGTCTACATGACCTATCAGTGGTGGATTGGCGCCTGCAACGAGCTGGTCACCGAGAATCTCAGCCCGATAACCAAAACCCCGGAGTACAAGTACTGCGCCGTTAACGTTGAGCGTATTGCCGATCAGCGAGCCGCCGAACGGTACGTCAGTGAGGAATACAGCCAGTTGAAAGCCCGTCTGCGCGAAAGCGCCGCGGGGTAAAAAATATCGCCCCGGCGCTGTGCGCTCCGGGGCGATATTGTCTTTTCTTCTTCCCTCCGCCAGCGCTAACCGACGGCGGCCAGATCTTTGCGGCAGCGGCGCGCGACCTCAAGATACTGCTGCGGAGTGTCAACATCCCAGTGAATCCCCTGATTCGCCACGGGGATAACGCGCGCCGCCATCTGACCGATAACGTCCCGCAGGGTGGCCCCTTGCGGCGCGCGACGAATCAGAGAAATCGCCCGCTGGGGCAGAAGAACCGGATGGCCTTTACCGCGATCGTAGGCCGGTATAATGCAGCTCCCGGCGTCGGCGTTGGCCCACAGCCGGCGGTAGACGCCCGGCGTGACCTCCGGCATATCGCCCAGCGCCAGAAAGAAACGCGAAGCGCGAATATGGCCTACCCCGCACTGAATAGAAGAGAACATACCGTCCTGATATTGCGGGTTAAAGACCACCTCAACGCCCGGATGATCCCGATAGCACGCGGCCAGTTCGTCGCCGCGAAACCCCGTCACCAGCACCACCCGATCGCAGAACGCCAGGGCGCTGGCAAGGGCGCTATCGAGAATCGTTCCCTCGCCCCACGGCATCATCATTTTCCATTTGCCCATCCGGCTGGAGAGCCCGGCGGCCAGCATAACGCACTGTTTATCCTTTTTTTTGCTCATCGTCATCCTCCCCCTGAAGCCGAATACAACGCCGCCGTCGGCTGGCGACGGCGGCGCTTGCGGCGATCAGGATTTCAGCACCGCTTTAATCGAGGTAATGATCGGCTGATATCCCGTACAGCGGCAGATATTCCCCTCCAGCGCCTCTTTCAGCTCATCGTCGCTGGGGGCCGGGTTGGCATCCAGCAGCGCCTTGGCGCTCATCAACACGCCGGGCGTGCAGAAGCCGCACTGAACGCCGCCGTGACGAATAAAGGCGTTCTGCAATTTTTTACCGACCGGATCGTGATGCAGCGCTTCGACGGTAGTGACCTCCGCCCCGTTGCACTGGGCGGCCAGCAGCAGGCAGGAGCAGACGGATTTGCCGTCCATAATCACGGTGCAGGCTCCGCACTCGCCCACCGAGCAGCCCTCTTTGGTGCCGGTGAGCTTCAGCTCCTCGCGCAGAAAATCGATCAGGCGGACATTGTCTTTCACATCGCGGGCAATGCGGATGCCATTCACTTTTAGCTCAATATGGTTCATGTTCATGGCTCCTTATTTTTTCTGCTCTGTCATAACTTCCTGCAGCATCTGCCGGAACATATCGATAAATACGGGGACTTTATAAGGCGCAGACCAGCGTCCGCCGATGGCTTTTTCTACCTTGTCGTGCAGTACCCCGGCCGCATAGTCAATGGCGGCGGCGTCTAACGCCTTCCCGGTGAGCGCCTGCTCAACCTCAGTCAACCGCTGCGGTTTGGCCATCAGCGCGCCATCCACCAGACGGCACAGGCGAACCACGCCCTTATCGACCATAAACTGCCCGGTTAAGCTCTGGCGCGTAATGTTCAACGCATTGCGCCGGCCAAGCTGCAGATAGCGATTGATCAGCGGCTGCTGCGTCGGCGCCGGCAGGATAAAGCGGACAACCAGCTCATCGGGCTCAAGAAGGGTGCGATAGCCGCCCACGACAAATTCGCTGACCGGCATCCGGCGCGTTCCGCGCGCGCTGCGCAGCTCTACTTCCGCATCGTAGATAATGAGCGGCGGCATGGAGTCCGCGCACGGGGCGGCGTTGACGATATTGCCGCCGATCGTTGCCCGGTTGCGCAGCTGCAGGGAGCCGACGGTTTTACAGGCCGTAACCAGTAGCGGATAGCGCTGCTGAATCAACGGATGCTTAACCAGGTCGGTAAAGCAGACGCCGGAGCCAATGGAGATCCCGCCCTCAACGTCAAAAATCTCTTTCAGCTCCGCCAGTCCGGCAATGTTGACAAGCGGCACCTCGCCGGACAGCATCCGGGCCTGCACCAGCACATCGGTGCCGCCGGCAATAGGCATTGCCCCCTTCCCGTCCATCAGCGTCAGGGCCTCTTTCAGGGTTTGCGGGACGCTCAGCGACAGGGTGTTGAGGCGGTGAACCTGTTTCTTATCGCCAGACTCCAGCATCTGCTCGCTCTGGCGCTCCGGCTTCTTGAGGTTATAACCCAGGCGAACCTGCTCGAGGGTCAGCGGCAGGGTCCGGTTGGGGCGGTCGATGGCGAAGCTCACCGCGTTATTGAGAGCCGCAGCGCCCAGTTCAAGTACCGGTTCGCCGATAACTTTCGCCCCCATCGGGCCCGCTTTATCGTAGTTTTCCACCGCAATGATATCGATGTGCGGCATATCCTTGATGGTCGGCAGCAGATAGGTATCGAAGTTTTCCGATTTCACCACGCCGTGCTCGGTGTTGAAATCCTCGAGCATGCCGTAGCCGATCATCCCCTGCAGCACGCCGCCGTAGACCTGGCCGCTAAAACCAACCGGGTTAATGACTTTACCGACATCGTGGGTGGCGACGACGTTATTGACGGTGATTTTGCCGGTGCGCATATCCACCGCCACGTCGGCCAGCTGGCAGCCGTACACCCAGGTGAAATAGGGGCTGCCGCAGCCCTTCTCTTCATCCCAGTGAATATTCGGCGCCACGTGCCAGCCGTAGGCGGAGAGGTTTGCCCCGGTAGCCCGGGTCATATCGCACACCTGCTGGAAGCTGAGGCTCAGCTCCGGGCTGTGGCGGTTGAACACCTTGCCATTTTGCCAGGCGATATCGTCGATGCTCTGCGCTTTCAGCGTTTCCCTGACGGCGTCCGCCATGCGTTGTTTAATTTTGTTCGCCGCGCTCAGAATCGCCTGTCCGCCCATCAGGGTACCGCGCGAAGCGACCGTTGAGCCGCCGTCGGCGATCATCGCGGTGGCCGGTTCGCTAAACATCACCCGGTCGAGCCCAATACCAAAGGCTTCCGCCGCCAGCAGCGACATGGTGGTCTGCAGCCCCTGCCCGTTCTCGGATACCGAGGTGGAGATGTTCACGCTGGCGTCGGCATTCACCTGAATCAGCGCCGAGGACGCATCCAGCCCCTCGGCCCCCAGAGAGCAGCCGCGATGGCTCAGCGCGAAGCCAATCCCGTAGCGGATCGGGCCGCCTTCCGCGTTAAGCTTTTTGTAGTGCTCGCGTTTGGCCTCGTATTCGGCCTTGAGCAGCGTCTTCTCCAGCACCTCCCGCGCGGAGACGGTATGCTCGCTGAAGACCTGCCCGGCCATGCTGGTATCGCCCTGCTTGAGAATATTGCGCAGGCGGAACTCAACGGGCGACAGGCCCAGTTCGCCCGCCACGTCATCCATCAGCGATTCGTTGGCGAAAATGACCTGCGGCGCGCCGTAGCCGCGGTAGGCCGAGGTATAGTTGTTGTTGGTGTAAACGCCCACCAGATCGACGCGTACGTTAGGGATGTTGTAGGGGCCCGCCGCCTGCACGGAACTGCGCCAGGTGACAAACACCGTCTGGCCGCAGTAGCTGCCGCCATCGGCGATAATGTCGATTTTAATCGCCTGAATGCGCGCGTCGTCGTCCACGCCAATGCGGTATTTCATCTTATAAGGATGGCGCTTGTAGCTCTCGCGCATCGACTGTTCGCGGTTATAAGAGATCTTAACCGGCCGCCCGGTCAGGTGCACCAGCAGCGCCGCGCGGCAGGAGACGTTATCGATAATGTCATCTTTACCGCCGAAGGAGCCGCCGAGGACGGAGCGCTTAATGTTGACCTTCGCCTGGGGCAGGTCGAGATATTTGGCAATCACCGCCCGGGTGCGGTGAGCGTTCTGAATCGACCCTTCGATGGTCATGATCTGTTCATTATTGTCCAGGTAGGCGGTAATCGATTCCGGCTCAATATAGCCGTGCTCCTGGAACCCCACCTCATACTCACGTTCGAAGATATGGCTGGAGGCGGCAAAACCGGCATCAATATCGCCCTTCGCCGTGTGGTGGCGATTGATGATATTGCTATCGAGTTCGCTGTGAATAAGGCGCGCCCCGGGCTTCATCGCCTCTTCCGGGGAGGTAATCGGCTCCCACGGGGTGTAGGTGATTTTGATTTTATCGACGGCGATGCAGGCTGCCTCGTAGGTTTCCGCCGCCACTACGGCAACCACGTCGCCGCGGTAGGCGATCTCCTTGTCGATAATCGGCGGATGATCGGGAACAATCGCTCCCAGCTTGCGCTGACCGGGGATATCGTTCCAGGTGGCAATACGCACGACGCCGGGCACTTTTTCCGCCTCCGACAGGTCGAGCGCATCGATGCGCCCGGCAGGAATATCCACGTAGCGACAAACGCCATACAGCATATTGTTCATAATAATGTCATCGCCGTAGACCGCTTTACCCGTCACCTTGGCGAGCCCGTCTACGCGGGGCACCTCACTGCCAACTAGCAATGTATCCATATTTTTCAGTCTCCACTCACAAAGAAAGATAACGGATTAAAGCAATGGCTATGCCACCTATAAATAAAGGGTTATTTGAGGCTGAGTTATGTGAGGCGTATCTAAAAATAGCGGCCGGTTAAAGAATAAAAAGCGCATGAGGTCGCCGCTGATTATCAAAACGAGAGCATGCGTATCACTATGATAATTGGCGGTTCTCAATTGTGTTTCCAGGGTGACGCCAGCGGTGCATCCGCAGCTCCTGCCGCCGCCGGGCATTGAGCGCAACCGTCACCCTGCGGCAAAACGCGTATCGAGGTGATGAAGCTTTTTGACGCCCCCCGATTTCGAATAAAAAATAAAACAGACGCAATAATGAAATTTAAATTTCATAAATGAACATGTTAACAAATGTGATATATATCATAATTTTAACAATTCATTTTCCTGCCACCGGGCCACCCCCCCGTAAACAATCCTAAAAATTGCCATATATATCAATTAATTATAAAAATAGCCATTCTATACACAAGGCTGTTACACATGACCCACAAAACCAAACCGAAATAAAACTTTCAAAATGTGATCTGTTTGTATTTTTATTTCACTTATAGCGGTAATAATCATCTCTCACTAAACGCACTCTGCCCGCCTTGATGGCGCAGCAGAAATCCTAACCCCCCGGAGGATGCAATGAAGGAAGTGAGATCAGGACTTATCCGAACCGTTTATATTGGCCCGCCCCTTTTCCACCCTCACGCTACCGGGGACTTTCTGAACGTCAACCACCCCGGAGGCCCCAGCCCCGCATCTACCGATGATTCATCATTAATCAAAAAGAAACCTCTTTGATCGGTTTTATTTAGCGCATAGCAATCGCGCTAAATAGTTGCACTAAGAACAAAAAAACATTTCATCCCGGCCGTGCTTCGCCAGGCGCAAAGGCATGCCGTGACGGGGATGGGATGACACGTTTTTATCTCGTGCCGTTAATCAAAACAAAAGGTATAAAAATGTCTCTTATTATGAATCTGAACCTACAGCAGAGAAAACGATTACACCAGATAACCCTGGTTGCGACATTTGGCGGCCTGCTATTCGGTTATGACACCGGCGTTATTAATGGCGCATTTTCCTCTCTGAAACAATATATGGCCCTGACCCCGACTACCGAAGGTCTGGTCATGAGCGTATTGCTGATCGGCGCCGCGTTAGGTAGCGTATTCGGGGGAAAATTCGCGGACTTCTTTGGCAGAAGAAAGTACCTGCTCTTTTTATCCTTCATCTTTTTCATCGGCGCATTAATGTCCGCTCTGGCGCCGGATATCACCGTACTGCTTATTTCACGTTTCATCCTCGGCTATGCCGTGGGTGGCGCCTCGGTGACCGCCCCCACCTTTATTTCCGAAGTGGCGCCAACCGAAATGCGCGGTAAACTGACCGGCTTAAACGAAGTCGCCATTGTTATCGGGCAGCTCGCCGCATTTGCCATCAACGCCATTATTGGCATCCTCTGGGGCCATCTCCCCGACGTCTGGCGCTATATGCTGATGGTGCAGACCATTCCCGCCATCTGCCTGTTTATCGGTATGCTGCGATCGCCGGAAAGCCCGCGCTGGCTGATCAGTAAAAACCGTCATGAAGAAGCGCTGGAAATATTAAAGCAAATCCGCCCTCTGGAACGCGCAACCAAAGAATTCAACGATATCACCACCTTAATTAAGGCCGAAGCGGACAAAAAGCTTCATGCGCAGAACGCCTTTGTCACCATTCTCCAGACGCCATGGATTTTCAAACTCCTGCTGGTGGGCGTCATTTGGGCGGCGCTGCAGCAGACCACCGGGGTCAACGTCATTATGTACTACGGTACTGAGATCCTCAGCAGCGCCGGATTCTCAGAAAGAACCTCCCTCATCTGCAACGTACTCAATGGCGTGTTCTCCGTCGGCGGCATGCTATTTGGCGTGCTGTACCTCGTCGATCGTTTTAAACGTAAAACCATCATTATTTATGGTTTCGCGATCATGGCTACCCTGCACCTTATCATTGCCGGCGTAGACTACACGCTGGTCGGCGACATCAAAGCCACGGCCATCTGGCTGCTCGGCGCGATGTTCGTTGGCGTTATGCAGGGAACGATGGGCTTTATCACCTGGGTGGTGCTGGCTGAGCTGTTCCCGCTCAAGTTCCGCGGACTGTCGATGGGCATATCGGTATTTTTCATGTGGGTGATGAACGCCATCGTCAGCTATCTGTTCCCATTATTGCAGGCCAAGCTCGGGTTAGGTCCGGTATTCCTGATTTTTGCCGCGATTAACTACCTGGCGATTGTTTTTGTCATCGCGGCGCTGCCTGAAACGTCCAATAAATCGCTGGAGCAGCTGGAAGAGGAGCTTTCAGCAAATAAATCTGCAGCGGGATTCAATACGGCCACTAAGGAAAACGGATTATGATCGATACTATTACGCAGGATAATCTCCATCTGTCGTGCCGGGCGAAAAATAAAGCAGAAGTCCTGGCCATGATTGGCGCGGACTTTAAGTCCAGAGGGTACGTCAGCGAAGATTGCGTGGCGTTTCTTGCTGAAAGAGAGCGTCAGGTCTCCACCTTTTTAGGCAATGGCATTACGCTGCCGCACCTGCCTAAATCAGCCACCAGCATCATTGTCAAAACGGGGGTGGAGATTTATCAATTCCCTGACGGCGTGATCTGGGACAGAAATAACGTCATGTTTATTGCCATTGGCGTGATTGCTAAAGAGAGCGAGCACATCGATGTGCTGAGAGAGGTGGCGTCGATCTTTAGCGATGAAGTCATCGCCAGAGCGCTGTCGTTGATTGCTAATAAAGAGGATTTTTTAAGGATCCTCCAGCAGAATCACTAAGCACGGCTATCTCCCGATAGTCGCCCGATGAAAGCCTGCTTGCGCGCAGGCTTTTTGCTTATTCAGGATGGACGTAGCGATTAGCTGCCTTTATAGGTGGAGTAACCATACTGGCTGAGCAGCAGTGGAATATGCAGCTTTTCATTGGTGCGCGTGACGGTGAAGAGAACCGGGATCTCGGGGAAAAACGAGGCCAGTTTCTGTTTGCTGAAGTCATCGCCGGTTTTGAAGGTCACTTTATAAATCCCCGGCTGCATATCCCCTTCAGCTGGATAGAGCGATTTAATACGACCATCGTTGTCGGTGACGCCGGTGGCCAGCGCTGTCCATTTATTCGCCTGCTGTTTTTCAAGGGTGACCGTCACGCCCGATGAAGGCAGACCCGTCTGCTGATTGAGAATATGTACGCTGAGCGTCCCGACGGGGGCGCTAAATGCGGCTGGAGCCACAGACATAGCAGATAACAGAATCAGACTGGATAATTTTTTCACGATGTTTTCCCGTTGTGAATAATAACGTTCAAACGTTAGCACCTGGGCTGCTAAAATATATTCAACTTTTTGTGATAATCGCCTTAACGGAAGCAGGACGAGGAAAATAGCGAGCAGGGCAACAGCCCATTCGAAGTGATAGAATTATCTGAATATAAGGTGCATCGCTGGGGCGTGAATAAAGGCCCGCGCGCTTGCGCTATACTTATTTTCCTCCGCGTTCACAAAAGGAATTCATATGAAGATATGGCCAGTTCTGACGGGTGTGGCTATCGCCCTGACGCTTGTCGCCTGTAAATCCCCCACTCCGCCCAAGGGGGTCCAGCCGATAAATAACTTTGACGCAAGCCGTTATCTGGGGAAATGGTATGAGGTTGCCCGGCTCGAAAATCGTTTTGAACGCGGCCTGGAGCGGGTTACCGCAACGTATGGTCAGCGCAGCGATGGCGGTATCAGCGTGGTTAACCGCGGTTACGATCCGCGGAAACAGAAATGGAGCGAGAGCGAAGGTAAAGCGTATTTTACCGCGGCGCCAACCACCGCCGCGCTGAAAGTCTCCTTCTTTGGCCCGTTTTACGGCGGCTACAACGTGATCGCCCTGGATAGCCAGTATCAGTATGCGCTGGTCAGCGGTCCCGATCGCGGCTATCTGTGGATCCTGTCGCGCACGCCGACCATCCCGGAATCCATTAAGCAGGAGTATCTGCGCATCGCGCGGGATCTCGGCTTCCCGGTAGAAAAATTAGTCTGGGTGAACCACGGGTAACAGGCTGAATCCACACTATCTTCAGCGAACCAACGAGCTGAAGATAGTGTGGCGATAAGGCTGGAAGAGGATAAATAATTAGTGCGATGACGGCTGGCTGGAGTCGGCCGCCTCTTCTGCGGTTTTAGCGGGAGCGATACTCTCTTTAATCTCTTTGGTTTTATTCGCCGCATCGTTGGCCAGGTTATTGGCATCAACAATCGCGCTGTCTTTAATTTTTCCCGCTTCCTGCACGATTTGGTCGCTTTTCTGCCGGGCATCCTGCTTAACGGCATCAGCCTGGGCCTGGGCTTGCTGAGCGATAGCTTCCGCTTTTTTATCCGCTTCCGCCTTGATGCTGGAGGCCTGGCTGCTGAGATTGTTCGCCTCGTCCGCCGCCTGTTTTTTTATCGCATCAATGTGTTTATCCGCTTCATCCTTAATTGCTTCGGCTTTATCGGACGCCGCCTCTTTAATTTGCTGCGCGTTATCTTTTGCTTTATCCAGATTTGCATCAACTTTTGATGAATCGTCACAGCCGGCGAGAATTAAACAAACGGCAGAAGCGATCAGCGTTTTACTCCAGAGTTTCATAGTCATTCCTTTATTTATTAATATCAGCGTATCGGGGAAGTCATCACCGCAGGGTTGCCAGGATAATTCTCATAACAATGATGTCATGAAATTATTTAGCCCCAATACTTAGCCCTGCATCCCTTTATTTATAATCGCTAACCAGGCAGAGTCAAGTTCCTGCGCCACTCCCCCGGCGAGGGCTGACGTAAAAAACCCGGGCGGCTGCCCGGGTTGGTCACTGAAAAAAGAGTTTAGGCGGTGACGGCTGATTTTGTCAGCGTTGGGCCGGCTAACGCCAGCCGGGCGCCGGCATCGGTATCGGTATATTGCTTAAAGTTGTCCATAAACAGTTGCGCCAGACTCTCGGCCTTCTCCTGCCATTTGTCGGCAGAAGGCCAGCCGCTACGCGGGTCAAGCAGCGCGCTGTCCACGCCAGGCACGCTTTGCGGGATAGCGAGACCGAATACCGGTACCGTTTCTTCGCGCAGCTCGCCGGTGGTCCCGTTTAAAATCGCGCTGATGATATTGCGCGTGTCGCGCAGCGAAAGGCGCTTGCCTTCGCCGTTCCAGCCGGTGTTAACCAGCCAGGCCTCGGCGCCGGCCTCCGCCATTTTGGCCGCCAGAACGCTGGCGTACTGCGTCGGGTGCAGCAGCAGGAACGCCGCGCCGTAGCAGGCGGAGAACGTTGGCGTGGGCTGAGTAATGCCGCGTTCGGTACCGGCCAGCTTCGAGGTAAAGCCGGACAGGAAGTGATACTGCATCTGCTCGGTCGTCAGACGGGATACCGGCGGCAGGACGCCAAAGGCATCGGCGGCAAGGAAAATCACCTTCGACGGATGGCCCGCACGCGACACCGGTTTCACGATGTTTTCAATATGCGATAGCGGATAAGAGACACGGGTATTTTCGGTCTTGCTGCCATCGGCGTAATCCACGCTGCCATCGGCTCTGACCACCACGTTTTCCAGCAGCGCGTTACGACGAATCGCGCGATAGATTTCCGGCTCGGCCTGCGGGTCAAGATTAATCGTCTTGGCATAGCAGCCGCCTTCGAAGTTGAACACGCCGTCATCATCCCAGCCGTGTTCGTCATCACCGATCAGCTGACGCAGCGGATCGGTGGAAAGCGTGGTCTTACCGGTGCCGGAAAGACCGAAGAACAGGGCCACGTCCCCCGCTTCACCGCGGTTCGCCGAGCAGTGCATTGAGGCGATGCCCTGCTGCGGGAGCAGGTAGTTCATCACCGAGAAGAGGCCTTTTTTCATCTCACCGCCGTACCAGGTGCCGCCGATCAGCTGAATTTTTTCGCTCAGGTTAAACGCGACAAAGTTCTCGGAGTTGAGCCCCTGCTCCTGCCATTTATCGTTGGTGCAGCCCGCGCCGTTGAGGACGACGAAGTCCGGCGTAAATTCAGCCAGCTCCTCTGCGCTCGGCGCAATAAACATGTTTTTGACAAAGTGCGCCTGCCAGGCCACTTCGGTGACGAAGCGGACGCCCAGGCGCGTTGCCGGGCTGGCGCCGCACCACGCATCAACGACATATAATTTCTTGCCGCTCAGCTGTCCGGCGACCAGCGCCTTCAGATCTGCCCATATCTCGGTGGATAGCGGCTTATTGTCGTTGCGGCCAAGGCCGGAATCGGCCCACCAGACGGTGTCACGCGTCAGATCGTCCCTGACAATATATTTGTCGCGCGGCGAGCGCCCGGTAAAGATCCCGGTATCCACGGCAACGGCCCCGGACTCGGTCATGACGCCGCGCGCCGCGCCGGTTAATTCCGGGCTGGTTTCATGCGCAATCAGCAAGTCGTAATCGGGGTTATAAAACAGCTCGCTGCTCTCCTGAATACCGAGCGAAAGAAGAGCGTCTTTTACTGATTCAATACGTGACATGGCACTCCTGACAAACTATTGGCTGGATAAGATGCTATTAGGGTATTTCAACCTGTCAGCTAAGCGGATGGATTTATTTTAATAAAAAAACCATCGTGAAATTAAATAAACAGGATGAACAGACCAGAGCCGGCGATGTAAAATCGTGCTCGTGTAGGGTGTCGCCTGAACTTTAGAAATATCGTTTGCACGAATAAGTCATAAGCTAACTCTGCAAAAAATGTTAACACCTGTAGATAATTATGTTAATTGCATAGTTTCTATACGTCATGCTAAAATTGCATAGCTATTATTGCAGGGCAGAGGAACGGATCGGTGCTGGCGAATCTTGAAGTAAAATGGCTTTACGATGTGATTGCCCTTGAGGAATCCAGAAGCTTTACCCTGGCGGCAAAAAGCCGCAATATTTCCCAGTCCTCCTTCAGCCGCCGCATCCAGGCGCTCGAGGCGTCGCTGGGCTTCAGCATCTTCGACCGTTCGGCAAACCCGCTGCAGCTGACCAACCGCGGGAAGATTTTTGTCGGCTATGCGCGAAATATGCTCGACGACATGGACTTCCAGATTAGCCGAATTAAAGGGCTGAACAACACCACCCAGAAAATAAGAATCGACGCGGCGCCGTCGCTTTCAGTTTTATTACTTCCGGAAATCATCGCCGGTTATACCGACCGAAAGAATAAAACTTTTCATGTTGAATCGATTAACGTCAACGATGCGGTGTTCAACCTGAAAGAAGGCAAAAGTGATTTTATCCTGTCATTTTATAATGAAGAGCTGATGAACTATCCGTTTATCAATCACAAAATTTTTGACTCGGCGCTGCACCTCGTTTCTCCCTGCGATAAACACGGCAGGCCGCTTTTTCATTTACACCGCGGGGTGCTGCCGCTGATGAAATACGCCAACGACAGCTATATGGGGCGCCAGGTGAATCAGGTGATCGACCGCAAGCCGGAGATCACCTTCTCGCTGACCTTTGTCTCCTCGATGAGCGAGCTGTTAAAACGCATGATCCTCAACGGCGACGGCGTGGGCTGGCTGCCGCAGTACTCTATCAAGCGCGAGCTTGAGGAGGGCCGCCTGACGATTATGGATGAGAGCCTGTCGCTGCCGATCGGCGCCTATATTTACCGCTCCGGCGCGCGGCTCAACCAGTCAGCCGAGCGCTTCTGGCAGCATATTAAGTCTATGAATACCGTGACCGCATAACTCGCATGGCGGCGGGAAATTCGCTATCATCCGCATCCACTTCCTCTCCGTGCAGCCTGATGTCTACGATTATCGATACCTTTATCGCCCCGCCGTGCCACGCTGAAATCGACATCCTCTACGAGGATGACCATCTGCTGCTGATCGATAAACCCTCAGGCCTGCTGAGTCTGTCGGGGAAAAATCCGCGTAATCTCGACTCGGTGCATTATCGGCTGGTACAGCGGTTTCCCGGCTGCACTCTGGCGCATCGTCTTGATTTCGGCACCTCCGGACTGATGGTGATTGCGCGCAACAAGGCCATCAACGCCGCGCTCTGCCAGCAGTTCAGCCAGCGTGCGGTGAGCAAAGTCTACAGCGCGCTGCTGTGCGGGCATCTGGCGGATGATGAAGGAACCGTTGACGCTCCGATAGCCAAAGATCCGGCGCTGTTTCCGCTGATGACGATTTGCCCGCGCCGCGGCAAGCCTGCCCGCTCCGGCTATCGGGTGGTTGAGCGCCTGCGCTATCAAGGTAGCGTGCCGGTGACGCGGGTCCAGCTGACGCCGGAAACCGGCCGCACCCATCAGCTGCGTATCCACTGCCAGTGGCTTGGCCACCCTATTCTGGGCTGCGATCTGTACGGCGGTCTGTTGCTTCCGGGAACAGAACAGGCGCCGCGCCTGATGCTGCACGCCAGCGAACTGCATTTCGTGCATCCGGTTAGCGGAGAGCGGATCGATGCGATAAGCCCCAGCGGGTTTTAACTCGCCCGCTCGCCAGCCCTTTTACCGAATCTCTCCCGCACGCTGATTGACGTCGACGCTTTAATTCGAATCGCGGCATTGCAAATGCAAATATCATATTTGCTCGTTAATCACCGCCTCTGTAGCTTGTGCTCTATTCATGCTTTTCATGAAAGAACATTCAGGGCGCAACGGCTTTATGATTAAACTCGATAATATTCGCAAGACCTACCCCGGCAGCGCGCATGCGGCTATTCGCGGCCTTAATCTGGTGATTAATAGCGGCGAACTGTGCACTTTCGTTGGCCCCAGCGGGTGCGGAAAAACAACCATTCTGCGGATGATTAATCAGCTGGATATTCCTGACGCCGGTGACGTATACGTTCAGGGCGTTAAGCTTGCCGCTGCCGATATTATTCAGGTGCGCCGCCAAATTGGCTTTGTCATGCAAAGCGCCGCCCTCTTTCCGCATCGTACTGTCGCGCAAAATATAGCCACGGTTCCGCGCCTTCTCGGCTGGAGCAAAAAGCATATCCAGGCGCGCATCGACGAATTAGTGGATTTGATGTCTCTCGACCGCAACGTCCTGCCCCGCTATCCGCACCAGCTTTCCGGCGGCCAGCAGGGGCGCGTGGCGATCGCCAGAGCGCTGGCCGCCGATCCGCCTATTCTCCTGATGGACGAACCTTTCGCCGCCATCGACCCGGTGGTTCGCGAGCGCCTGCAGGACGAGCTGCTGTTGCTGCAACAGCGCCTGCGCAAAACGATCGTCCTGGTGACCCATGATATCAATGAAGCTATTCGCCTTGGCGATAGAATCGCTATCTTCCAGGAGGGCGGCGAGCTGGCGCAGTTCGCCACGCCTGACCATATTTTGTCGCATCCGGCCAGCGACTTTGTGCGCCGTTTTATCGGCCCCGAACCGAATCTGCAGCGGCTGGGGAGAATTCAGGTCGGACAGCTCCCGCGCCATGACGTGCCGCTTATTGATGAGAGCCTCTCCCCCATCGCCAGCCCGCATCCGCCGGTCGCCAGTCCGCTGCGCCTGGTGCTGGACAAAAAACGGCGTCCGCTGAACTGGTTCGATCCGGTAAAGCGCCGGACGCTGCCGGTCGACGCGCCGCTGGCGGCCATCAACACGCTGCGCTTTGCCTACAGCGCGCTGCTGGATGCGCCCGGCGGCGTAGTGGTTCATGTCGATACCGACGGTGAATATCAGGGCAGCATCTCCCACGCTCTGCTGCAGAACGTGCTGGAAGGCCACGTGGATCTTCGCCGCTATGATTGACTGGCCGTGGATCCTCGACAACAAAATCATGATCGGTGAACTGCTCTGGCAGCATGTACAGCTGGTGATCGTTGCGCTGTTTTTCGGCACCCTCTTCACCGGCGTATTGATTAGCCTGACGCTGCGCTGGCCCGCGGCCGCCCAGCCGCTGATCTACCTGTGCGGGATACTGTTCACCATCCCGTCTCTGGCGCTGTTTATTCTATTACTGCCGTTTACCGGACTGTCGCTGATGACCTCAATCATCGGCCTGACGCTCTACTCGCTGCTGATCCTGCTGCGCAACGTTATCGCCGGAATAGAGAAACTCCCGGCGACGGTGCTGGAGTCGGCGCGCGCGCTGGGCTATACCCGCTGGTTTCGTTTTGTCGATATAGAGCTGCATCTGCTGCTGCCCTCGCTGTTCGCCGGGTTACGCATCGCTTCGGTGACGCTGGTCGGGCTGGTGACGGTCACCGCCTTAATTGGCCAGGGCGGTCTCGGGCAGCTTCTGTTAGCCGGGTTTAACCAGAATTTTGTCACGCCTATCGCGGTCAGCCTGGTGCTCAGCGTTGTGCTATCTCTGCTGTTGGATTCGCTGATTGCCCGCGTCGGCTATTGGCTAACGCCGTGGGCCCGCTAATGGATATCCTGCAAGCAACATTTCACTGGTTATTACAACCGCAGCACTGGACAGGCGACGCGGGAATATTACTTCGCCTGCGCGAGCATCTTTATTATGTGCTGATTAGCATCGTCGTTGCCTCGGCGATTGCGCTGCCGCTGGGGATTATTCTCGGCTACTGGCGCAAGGGCGCGTTTGTGATTATTAATCTGTTTAATATTGGTCGCGCCATTCCCTCTTTAGGTTTAATTCTTTTATGCATTATTGTGTTTGGCTTTAATGATATTCCGGTCTTTACCGCGCTGGTGGCGATGTCGATTCCGCCGATCCTCACCAACGCCTGGGTTGGCATTTATCATGCCGACCGTCAGCTGTGCGATGCGGCAAAAGCGCTGGGCATGACGCCACTCCAGAGCCTGTGGCAGCTGCGGATACCGCTCGCCGCGCCGCTGATACTCGCCGGCCTGCGGACCGCGCTGGTACAGCTGATCGCGACCGCCGTCGTCGCCGCCTACGCCGGCCTTGGCGGCCTCGGGCGTTTTCTGATCGACGGACTTGGCCAGCGCGATATTCCCCAGGTCATTGCCGGTTCGCTGGTGGTATCGCTGCTGGCCATCGGCTGCGAGCTGCTTTTTTCATTACTCTCCCGGCGCATCGTTCCGGCGCCGGTCACGCAAATAAATTAATTTCCCAACAACAAAAAACCACCTGCAGGTAAAGAGGTATTATGAAGCAGCTATTTAGCATTTCCGCGTATCGTCGCCGCTTGCGTCTTTCGGTATTCACCGCGGGATTATTAAGCTTAAGTTTTAACGCCCTGGCGCAGGACGTCACCATTGGCGGAGCGAATTTCACCGAAAGTTCAATCCTTGCCAATATTTACGCCAGCGCGCTAAAGAAAAACGATATTGCGGTGAAAACCCGTCTTAATCTCGGCAATCGCGAGATTATTATTCCGGCGTTGCAGAGCGGCGAAATTGATATTGTTCCGGAATATCTCGGTGCCCTGCTGAACTATTATGACGGCAAAACGCTGGCTACCAGCCAGAGCGACGTTAGCGCTGAGTTAGCCAAAGCGCTGCCGGCGGACTTTACGCTACTTACCCCCTCCCCGGCCTCGTCCATTACCGCCTGGGCCGTGCGCACGGAAACGGCAAAAAAATATCACCTCAGCAAGCTTTCCGACCTGCAGCCCGTGGCCCATCAGCTGACTATCGGCGGCCCGCCGGAATTCCCGGTGCGCGCCCTGGGCCTGCCGGGCCTTAAGCGCGTCTACGGGCTTGAATTTAAGGCGGTGAAATCTCTGGATATGGGCGGGCCGCTGACCCGTCTGGCGCTGAACTCCGGCAAAATCGACGTCGCCACGGTCGTCTCCACTCAGGGCAACCTCGCGAAAGAGGATTGGGTGGTCCTGGAGGATGATAAGCATGAGCAGCCGAGCCAGAACGTGGTGCCGCTGGTACGCAAAGCCAGCCTGACGCCGAAAATCAGCGAAGTGCTCAATGAGGTCTCCGGCAAGCTGAACAACGCCGCGCTGATCGAACTTAACCAGCAGGTCGATCTGCAGCATAAAGATCCGGCGGCGGTGGCCGAACAGTGGGTCAAAACGCACCTCAACGGCAACTGATTGCCGCCATGCCAGGGAAGGCATCACCTCCAACTGAGCCGAGAAAATGCCAAATAATCCTATGATCCTGAACCTTTTCTTCTTCAATCCCCAGGGTGACTACCGCTTTTCCTGGCGTCACCCGCAGGCGCCGGAGAAGGAAATTTTCAGCCTCAAGTACTATGCCGATCTGGCCCGTAAAGCGGAGGCCGCGACGCTCGACGCCATTTTTATCGCCGATCATATCGCTATCTGGGACACGGTGCCCAGCGGCTTAACCCACTACGCTAACGCCCGGCTGGAGCCCATCACTCTCCTCTCGGCGCTGGCGGCGGTGACGGAACATATCGGCCTGATGGGCACGGCGTCCACCTCTTATAACGAGCCCTATAATCTCGCCCGCTATTTTGCCTCCCTCGATTTTCTCAGCAACGGGCGGGCCAGCTGGAATATCGTCACCTCATGGCTGGAGGAGGAGGCGGCCAACTTCGGCCTTGACCACCTGCCGCAGCACGGCAGCCGCTACCAGCGCGCCGGTGAGTTTATTGATGTGGTCACTCAGCTGTGGGACTCGTGGGAAGACGGCGCGGTGCGCTATGACAAAGCCAGCGGGCTGTTTGCCGATTCCAGCAAGGTGCATCATCTTGATTTCGCGGGCGAGTTCTTCCGCGTGCGCGGGCCGCTGAACGTCCCTCGCCCGCCGCAGGGGCATCCGGTCCTGGTACAGGCCGGCTCGTCGGAGGCGGGTAAAAACCTCGCCGCCGCCTGGTCAGATATGCATTTTGTGTTTATCAAATCTATCGCTGAGGGGTTGGCCTACCGCGAAGAGATGAACCAGCGTTTGCGCAGCCACGGCCGGGATCCGGCGCATTTCAAAATCATCGCCGGCGTTTTACCGGTGGTGGTGAATTCAAACGCGGAAAAGGAAGAGCGCCAGCGGCTTAACGAGCAGCTAATGAGCGACCAGATGGCCATCGACCTGCTCTCTTCCTATCTGCGCATGGATTTATCCGCTTATCCCGTCGACCAACCGCTGCCGCCGCTGCCGGAGGAAGAGACCTTTGATGGGATCCGCACCGCCCTCAGGCTGATTCGTGATTACGATCCGCAGTTGTCGATCCTGGCGTTGGGCAAGCTGCTGTTGCAAAGCTCCGATAGCTGGCTGCTCATCGGCAGCGCCGAGGAGATCGCCAGCGCACTGACGGAAACCTGGCGCGCCGGTGCCGCCGATGGTTTTAACCTGATGTTCCCGCTGCTGCCGGGGGACTTCGACCGCTTCGTTGAGCAGGTGGTGCCGATTCTGCAGCGCAGCGGCGCGATGCGGGATCGCTATCCGACCGGCACGCTGCGCGAGAAGCTGGGTCTGCCGGTCGTCGAAAACCGCTTCGCCCGCCGGGATGGCAAACCGCTGGCTTCATAGCGCGGCTGTTCCCCGGTGGCGCTGCGCTGACCGGGCTACGGGTTCACCGCCGTCTGCGATCCGGTAGCCCGGACAGGCGCAATGCGCCGCCTCCGGGGAAGGTGCTGTGTCTGAAACCTCGGTGCGGTTTCTTCCCGGCTTGCGCTGCGCTTAGCCGGGCTACGGGTTCACAACCGTCTGCGGATCGGTTGCCCGGACAGGCGCAACGCGCCGCCTCCGGGGAAGGTGCGCTGCCGGATGCTTTGCTGCGGTTTTCTTCCCGGCTTGCGCTGCGCTTAGCCGGGCTACGGGTTCACCGCCGCCCGCGGATCGGTAGCCCGGACAGGCGCAACGCGCCGCCTCCGGGGAAGGGGCTGTGTCTGAAACCTCGGTGCGGTTTCTCCCCGGCTTGCGCTGCGCTTAGCCGGGCTACGCGTTCACAACCGTCTGCGATCGGGTAGCCCGGGCAAGGCGCTTGCGCCGCGGCCCGGGGAAATTGGCGCCTACAGCCGCACGACGCCCCTGGCCGCCGCCTCATCACGCCACGCCAGCAGCGGCTGATAGTCCGCGCGCCGCATATCGCTGTAGCCGCAGATAAACAGCGCTTCGCAAAGCGGCCGGTAGCGTTCATCGCTCACCAGCTGCTGCAATGCCTCTCTGAGCAGCCCCAGCGTCGCTGCGGACGTCGTCGCCGACGTAATCAGCGGCAGACCCGGGGCGAGCGGGCTGCGCGCAATCACCGCCAGCCCCGCCAGCGCCTCCGGCTGATGACGCTGCAGCAGCGCCCAGGTCACGCAATCAATGGCGGCAATATCCGCCGTCCCCTGCTGAAGTTCACGCAGCGACTGGCGATGGCTGCCGCTAAACGCGACCGCCGAGAAGAAATGCCCATCGCGCGACAGCGGCGCGACCATGTTTAACAGCACGTTATAGCCGGACTGGGAATCCGGCGAATTGCACACGACCAGGCGCCCGCGAAAATCCGCCAGCGTCTGATCACCGTCCGCCTCACGTACCGCCAGCAGGCTGCGGTAGTTCCGCCCTTCGCATCCGGGCGCCGAATAGTGAAAACAGCCGACCGTTTGCACTGCCGGCAGCCGCGTCATCAGCGGATAACCGCAGGTCTGGCTCAACAGCAGCGCCGGATGGCGCCAGTGCGTCAGCAGATCCTCAGGTACCTGATACGACAGCGTATCCTCCTCCACCACGCCGCGGGCCGCCAGCAGCTGCCGCACCGCCCGCCAGAGCGCCTGAGTATCCTCGTCATTCACCGCGTACATCGGAAACGCCAGCCTTTCACTCATGCTCTTCATCCGCCTTACCCTGCTGGTTGAAGCCGGGATGGGCATTCACCGCCACCGGTCTGGCAAAAAAATGCCGCAGCCATTCACCGTAGCCGCGCACCACAAACCCGGCGTTGCGCCGCTGATACTCCGCCTGATTATGCAGATAGATTTTTCGCAGCCCGTACCACGGTACCCCCGGCAAATCGTGATGCACTGAATGGTAGTTGAGATTGAGGAACAGCACTCGCCAGACCAGCCCCGCCTCGTTAATCACCGAACGGGCCAGCGGATCGTCCGCGGCGCGGTGTTCAAGGAAAGAGCGCACTTTGGTCAACGCCAGCGCCGGGTAGCTGATAGCCAGCACAAAGTAAAGCGGCGAAAAGCCGAGATGATTCATCCACGCGAACAGCGCCGCCAGCAGCAGGCCGTGAACCAGCCACATCGCTATCGTGTTCACCCGCCGGTGTCGAAATGCCGCCAGCGCGCTGCCGAGCGTCTGGGCAATATCCAGCAGCGGCGCCACCAGCAGCCTGCCGATAAACGTATTGCGCAGATGAATAAGGCTGCGCTGCCAGGGGGCAAAACGCTGCCAGCTCTGCGGCGTAAAATAGTAGGATTCCGGATCGTCAACCGGCTGCGTCAGCAAATGATGATGATGGTGCGCCAGGTGCGAGTCGCGGTACAGCCCGTAGGGATACCAGACCGCCAGCGGCAGGGTCCCCAGCAGCTGGTTAAACCATGGTCGCGACGTGGGGTGACCGTGAATAAGCTCATGCTGCAATGACATATACCAGGCGGTGAACCAGATGAGCAGCAGCGTGGCGGGGAAAATGCCCAGCTCGCGCCACCAGGCCAGCGAGGCAAACCAGCCGCCGTAGACGGCAACGATCAGTAGCCAGGTGGGTAGCTCGCTGCGCCACAGCCAGCTACGGGAAAACTGATGAATCCGCTCGCGCTGCTGCGGATGCAGATAGACCGACCTGCTTTTTGCCATTCCTGCCACTGCCTTTTCGCGTTATCGTTTGATCCTCCGAAGATGTGAGATAACGCGTTAAATAACAAAGAATTTAAATCGCTTAGCTTTGCCAGAAAATCACCTTAGCCCTCGTTGAGCACGATGATATATCGCCACCCGGCGAGCATGCTCACGCCCGCGCACGCCAGCAGCGACGCCCCCAGCGATTGCCCCCACCCGGCCGCCAGCAGACCGGCGCCAATCAGGACATAATAAAACAGGCCGAAAAAGGCGCCGGCGGTGCCCCGACAGTCGCCGTAGGCGCTCAGCGCCGACCCCAGCACCAGCGGGATCGCCATGGCCCAGGCAAGGGTGACCAGCGCAACCGGCGCCACAAACCAGATTGATTCCCGCAGCACGTACACCGCGACGCCGCCGGCTAAGTGCAGAATGCAGGCGATGGCGAGTATCCGCCCCAGCGAGACATTCCGACGCAGCAGCCGGTGGTTAAGCAGCGCGCCGAGCAGCGAACCCGCGGCAAGCGCCATGCCGCTGTAGCCAAACGTCAGGGCATCAAGATCGAATCGGGCGAACAGAAACGGGGCCAGGCTGTAGTAGCTGAACAGGCTGACGTTAAATGCCGCCACCAGGATTGCCGCCAGGGCAACGCGCGTATCGCCCACCATCCGCCGCAGCACGTGAAGAAACGGCCCTCTCCTGAGGTTTTGCGGACGCGTTTCCGGCATCAACGCCAGGCAGCCCAGCAGAAGCGCGGCGGCCAAAAGCGCCAGCGCGCTGAATACGCCGCGCATCCCCCAGAGGGCGGTCAACCCGCCGCCGATATAGACCCCGACGGCCGGGCTCACCGCCAGCGCCAGGCCGATAAACGAAAAAATTCCCGCCAGCTGCCGCCCGCGATAGCAGTCCCGCAGGACCGTCTGCGTCACCACTGAACCGGTTGCCGCGCCAGCGGCCGTGACGATCCGCGCCGCCAGCAGCAGCGAAAAATCCGTCGCCCACAGCGCCATCAGGCATCCCAATGCGTAAACCCCTAACCCCGCCAGCAGGGCCGGACGCCGGCCGTAGCGATCGCTGAATCCGCCCCACAGCAAAACGCCGACGGCAAAACCGATAAAGTACACGGAAAGGGTTAGCGCCGCCTGCGGCGCGCTCACGGAAAAACGGGCGCTGATATCGGTCAGCGCCGGGCTATAAATCGTTTCCGCTATTTGCGGAAACATCAGTAGCGCGGTCACCAGCACCAGCGCGGCACGTCCCAACATATCCACCTCCTGATTAACAAGAGGCGCTATTGTAGGGAAGCCGTTTATCGAACATTATAAACATAATGACTTTAAACATCGGAAATCAGACATTATGGCCTGGCTTGACGCTGACGCGGCATTCGATCCGGATGCGTTGAAAAGTAGCCTGATTGGCGTGCAGTCGGCGCTCGGTAACCACGACTCCGGCAGCCACCGGCATAAGATGGCACAGATCCTGTTTACCCGTCAGGGATGCGTGCGTTTAACGCTCAACGATAGCGTCCTGCTGTGCCTGCTGCCACCGGGGCGCGCGGCGTGGATCCCCGCTGAAGTCAGCCATCGCGCGGAGATGAAAAACATTGTCGACTATCGTTCCGTCTGGTTTCAGCCGCAGCGTTACCCTCAGTTGCCAACGCAGTCGGCGATACTCAACGTGGTGCCGCTGCTGCGCGAGCTATTAGAGCGCATCAGCGCCAGCCCCTGGGATACCGACTGGGAGGCCGAGCCAGCGCGGCATCTCGCCGCCCTGTGCCAGGCGGAAATTCGCGCCGCCGCGCGGGAGCCGATGATGCTCGCGCTGCCGCAGGATAAACGGCTGGCGATGGTTTGCGGCGACGCGCCGCCGCCGCCGCTTGGGACGCTCGCTGCCCGCTGCGGCGCCAGCGAAAAAACCATCAGCCGACTGTTTCGCCGCGATACCGGGATGTCCTACCAGCAGTGGCGTCAACAGTGGCGATTAATGAAAGCGGTCGAGATGCTGGCAACCGGGGAGCGGATTACCGATACGGCGATGGCGCTCGACTTCGCCAGCGACAGCGCCTTTATCTACTTCTTCCGCACCATGACCGGCATGACGCCGGGGCGTTATTTTTCCGCCTGATTGTGGCCGCCCGGCGTGAACGGCGGCAGCTTCAGAAAGGTGTTCTGCAGCCCTTCGGACCACGCTTTGCGAATGGTATTGAAATAGGGATCGTTTTCGGTGATCCGATGCTGTTCGGCGCTGCTAAGGCTACCGCTGCGGTACAGCAGGGTGTCCAGCGGCAGCCCCACCGAAAGATTGCTGCGCAGGGTGGAGTCGATCGAAATCAGCGCGCAGCACATCGCCTGCTCCAGGGGAGTATCGATGGTCAGAACCCGGTCGAT
Organism: Klebsiella sp. ME-303; assembly: GCF_007910085.1. Taxonomy (NCBI): domain Bacteria; kingdom Pseudomonadati; phylum Pseudomonadota; class Gammaproteobacteria; order Enterobacterales; family Enterobacteriaceae; genus Klebsiella; species Klebsiella sp. ME-303. The sequence continues at coordinate 204,185 of NZ_VOJB01000057.1, forward strand.
AATCGGCTTGCCGTATTTGCTCTCGCCAATCTGGAAATAGGGCGTGTCGCGCGTGGCTTCAATAAAGTTGCCTTCCGGATAGATATGAAACAGCCGGTGCGTTTCGCCGGCGATCTGCCCGCCGAGCAGCAGGTTGCAGTTGAAGTTGGTATTGCCGCAGTTCTGCTGATTGCTGCTGTCGCGCTGAATCACCTCCTGTAAGGTTTTGCCGATCAGCATCGCCGCGTCGTATAGCGAGGTCACCTGCATCAGGTTAGGCTCCTGCTGGGTGCGAATGCGGGCGCTGAGCAGGCTAATCACGCTCTGAGTGGTGGCCAGGTTGCCCGCCGACTGCAGGACCATGACCCGTTCGCCATCCTGATGGAAAACGTGCAGTTTTTTAAACGTTGCAATATGGTCCACTCCCGCGTTGGTGCGGGAGTCTGAGGCAAATACCAGTCCATCTGACAAACACATGGCCACACAGTAGGTCATCGTTTTTTGTTCCTGCCGTTATTGCTGCTGCGCCTGCTGCGAATGCTCGCGCACTTCAGCGTTAGTTAACATGATTTCCCCCCCGCCGCCGAGGCGGGTGCCGCGTACCGGGCACGCATCAAGATAGTCCAGCCCGGTCGCCAGCCGCAAATGTTGATTCAGGCTGCGCGTGTTATTGGTGATATCAAACGACTGCCAGCGCTCGTTGAGCCACACTTCGGCCCAGGCGTGCATGGCGACGTGCTCGGCGTTATCGCTGTAAACGTAGCCGCTGACGTAGCGCGCCGGGATCTCCAGCGCCCGGCAGCAGGCGAGAAACACGTGGGTGTGATCCTGGCAAACCCCTTTCGCGCGCGCAAAAGCATCGGCGGCGGAGTCCTGCACCTGGGTGGCGCCCGGCGAATTGGGCATTCTCAGCAGCAGCTCGGCCATTAACCGGTTCAGGCTCTCCTCCTGCGCCTCCGGCTGATACCAGCGCTGAGCGAATTCGCGGATCGGGCCGTCGGCGCGGGTGAGCGGCGTACAGCGCAAGAAAACCAGCGGCGACAGCAGCTCCTGCGGCTCCGCGCCGATGTCGTCCCCCTCTTCGGCGATATCGACGATCCCGCTGGCGCGGATGGTAATCTCTTTATGCGGATTATCCAGCGTCAGCACGTGCAGCACGTTGCCCCAGGCGTCGGTGGTGGCGACGGCGGAACCGTCCGGCAGGGTTAATGTCCAGGCGGTGATCTTCTGCCGACCGCTGCTGCGCGGCGTCAGGCGCAGATACTGGGTCGAAAACTTCACTTCTTCATCGTAGCCGTAGCGGGTCAGGTGATCGATAACCAGTTTCATAACGCCTCCAGATAGGTTTGTCTGATGCTGTCGGAAAGCGCGTTAATCCGCGCCAGCAGTGCATTAAGGGTGACCTGTAAATCGGCCTGCGCCAGATCGTCGCGGGTGCTGAAACGCAGGTCGACGTTGAGCTGGTGCGCCAGCCGCAGCGGCAAGTGCGAGCGGTCGTTGGCAATCTGTTCCAGCTGCCCGACGAGGTCTGAAATACTCGCTCTCAGCGATCTCGGCACATCGTTGCGCAGGATCAGCAGCTCCATCACCGTTTCGCGGCTGACCGGCTGGCGGTAAATGCTGTTGTAGGCCTCGCGGGCGCTGACCGCATTAAGTAGCGTATCCAGCCGGTAGTATTCGCGTACCGGATCGGGATCGCTGTTCAGCTGCTGATCCTTAATCAACAGCAGCTGCGCGGTGGCGGATGCCCGCTCGATCAGCGTCCCGATCCCGATAAAGCTCAGGGCGTCGTTACGCAGCAGCGTGCCGAGGATCGCCCCGCGAAACAGATGTACCCGCTCTTTTACCCACTCAAAGAAAGCGTCGTTGCCCAGCTCGCCGATCCCCTGCTGGCGCAGCTTTCGCAGCTCAATGCGCGTGGCGTTGATGCTTTCCCACACCTCCGCCGACAAGCTGCCGCGCACCGCATGGGCGTTGTTCCACGCCATCTCGACGCAACTGAAAATGCTGTACGGGTTGTTGCCGTCGAGCGCGAAAAAATTAAGCAGGTTGCTCATAGTGAAACGCGCGTGCCGCGCCTGAAACAGCTCATGGGTCAGCGACAGATTCAGCGGCAAGGCTAAATCCCGCGACTGCTGGCTGTGGCGGGGGATCATCGACAGCTTCCAGGTCACGTCCAGCACCCGGGCATAGCTTTCCGCGCGCTCAAGGTAGCGCGCCATCCAGAAGAGTTCACTCGCTGTGCGGCTTAACATGATTCATCATCCTCCATCACCCAGGTATCCTTGGTGCCGCCGCCCTGCGACGAGTTCACCACCAGCGAGCCTTCGGTTAGCGCCACCCGCGTCAGCCCGCCGGGAACCAGGCGGATCTCCTGGCCGGAAAGGACGAAGGGACGTAAATCGATATGGCGCGGCGCCAGCCCCTCGTCGACAAAGGTTGGGCAGGTCGACAGCGCCAGGGTGTCCTGAGCGATATAGTTGGCCGGATTCGCCAGCAGGCGCTGGCGAAACGCATCGCGCTCCTCTTTGGTCGAGCGCGGGCCAACCAGCATGCCGTAGCCGCCCGCGCCGTGAACCTCTTTCACGACCATCAGTTCAAGATTGCTCAGCACGTAGCTGAGATCTTCCGCCTTACGGCACTGCCAGGTGGGAATATTGCTCAGGATCGGCTGCTCGCCCAGATAGAAGCGGATCATCTCCGGTACGAAGGGGTAGATCGATTTATCGTCGGCGACGCCGGTACCGATAGCGTTGGCCAGCACCACGCCCCCGGCGCGATACACCGACAGCAGCCCCGGTACGCCTAACATGGAGTCGGCGCGGAAGGCCAGCGGGTCAAGGTATGCGTCGTCGATACGCCGGTAAATGACGTCCACGCGCCGCGGTCCTTCGGTGGTGCGCATATACACCGCCCCGGTTTTAATAAACAGATCCGCGCTTTCCACCAGCTCAACGCCCATCTGCTGGGCCAAAAAGCTGTGTTCAAAATAGGCGCTGTTAAACCGTCCCGGGGTCATCACCACCACGCACGGATCGTCCACCGGCGAGCTTTCGCGCAGCGTTTGCAGCAGATAGCTGGGGTAGCGTTCTACCGGCGCAATATGGTGCTGTTCGAACATTTCGGGATACAGCCGCATCATCATTTTGCGGTTTTCCAGCATATAGGAGACGCCGGAGGGGGTGCGCAGATTATCCTCCAGCACGTAATACTGGCCGTCGCTGTTGCGCACCATATCGACTCCGGTGATATGGGCGTAGGTGTTATTGGGTAAATTTATCCCCTGCATACAGGGTTGATACTGTTCGTTCGCCAGCACCTGTTCGGCCGGGATCAGCCCCGCGCGAAGGATATTTTGATCATGGTAGATATCGTAAAGAAAAGCGTTGAGCGCTTTCACCCGCTGGCGGATGCCGCGGTCAATCCGCTGCCACTCGCCGGCGGGAATAATACGCGGCACGCTGTCGAAAGGGATCAGTCGTTCGGTGCCCTCATCCTCGCCGTAGACGTTAAAGGTGATGCCGATGCGGTGAAAGAGCAGCTCCGCCTGCTCTTTCTTCTGCCGGATAGAGAATTGATCGGTACTGCGAAACCATTGCCACCAGGCGTTATAGTGCTGACGCTGCTCTCCCTGTGCGGTAAGCATCTCATCATAATAATGCCCGTCAGGAAGCGTTATTTTTATCATGGTCGTCTCCTCCGGTTGTACTCACTTTGAGGTAATCCCGGTAAGAGATAAGCATTAATTATGCCAGGTAACGCAGCGCGGCGGCGCGGCGTTACGCTGTTATGCCATGACGCTGAATTGAATAAAAAACAATCAGACGCTTTGCTTATTTATGGCCTGTTTTTCGCGTAAAGCGCACCAATTTGGGGCAAGTCGATTCACGCGATACTAACGCGCCGCCAGCCACGCTGCGTAGCGCTCGGGCCACTCGACGCTGGGCGTACCGGCCCGGCCCAGCGCAAAACCGTGACCACCGCTGGCGTAACGATACAGGGTGACCGGGACCTGATGCTGACGGCAGGCGGCGGCCATTATCAACGTATTGTGCGGATCGGAGACATTATCGTCCTCCGCCTGAACCAGAAAACAGGGCGGTGTCCGCCCGCTGACCCAGGTTTGTACCGACCAGGCGCGATCGACCTCCTCCGCGGCGTGAGGCCCGGCGAGGAGCCGATGGGTGGCGGTATGGGTGTACGGAGGTTCGAGGGAAATCACCGGATAAATCAGCGCGGCGCCGTCGGCCCGGGGCGGGGTGTCGTCCACGCCGTCGATCGGCGGGTAAGAGGCAAAATCAGCGCGACAGGCAGCCATTCCCGACAAATGTCCGCCGGCGGAAAACCCCAGAAGGCTGACTTTGGCTTCCCGCAGACGAATCAGGCGCAGCGCCCGCTGAGCGTCCTGCAGCGGAGCAAGGCCGCCCGCTTGCCACCCCTCCCCGGGAAGACGATAGGTCAGCACGTACGCGGTATAGCCGCGCATCGTTAGCCAGCGCGCGGCGGGCCAGGCCTCCTTCGCCATTTCAATGCGTCGATAGCCGCCGCCGGCAGCAATTAATACGCCGTGGCCGCGTGGCGCTGCGGGACGCCATACCGTCAGTTCAGGCTGGGCGATATGGCTTAGCGCGCCGCGTGCCGATAAGCGGACGGGGCCGTCCGGTCCGCCGCCGCCGGGAGGCACGCCAGGCCACAGGCGGATCGTTTGCTGGCTTTCAGCGGCGCGAAGACGACCGCCCGCCAGCAGCGCGGCGGCGCTTAAAAACAAAAAATGGCGTCGGTTCATCGGCGGCTCCTGAGACGGAAATTAGTCATTAACGAGCTTGAGTTCCAGCCAGTCCACCACCAGACCCGGCTTGATAAAATCAAAGCCTACACGATATTTCCCCGACTGTAGCTCAATCCGACACAGCTTCTGCACAATCTCACGACCGAGCGTACCGTTGGTCTGGATCGTCGCCACAAATTGTTCATTAAGCAGCAGGTTGCAGGCGGTTTGTGCGAGCGGCGCACCGTTAGCGTGAACGCTCACCAGCACATCATATACCGCTGTTCGCTCAACGCTCAGCACCAGCTCCTCGTCGTAGCGCAGCCGCGACTGCTCGGCGATTTTAATTGCGCCAGGACAGGCCCCATCGCACGCAGGATCCGCCGCCAGGTGAATAATCCCCGCCCGCGGCATCTCCCCGCGCTTAAAGACCTGCGTCTGCATCATAAAGTCGAGGATGTTTATCGCGCAGCGCTGAAGCTCACCGAGCGTTAGCTCGCCTGTCGCCAGCGCCGCCAGGGTATTATCTCCCCCCGCATTAACTTCCGCGCCGTTATTATTGACCACCATATAAAGGTCGTTCTGCGCGCGGATCATCGCCGCGGTGTTGTGGGTGCTCGCCGCGCCGCCATCGACGGGATCGTTCATCGTTGCCCACCAGTCGGTCATCACGATCCCGCGAAAGCCCCACTCCTCGCGCAGGACGGTGGTGGTGAGATCGTAGTTGGATGCGGCATGGTGGCCGTTGACCGGGTTATAAGCGGTCATTACCGCATTTGCGCCGCCGGATTTCACCGCATACTCAAAACCTTTGAGATAGATTTCACGCAGCGCGCGCTCTGACACCACCGAATCCGCTTTGGCTCTGGCGAACTCCTGATTGTTGCAGGCAAAGTGCTTGAGGGTGGCAATCCCGCCGCCGCTGCGAATGCCGCGAACCACCGCCGCCGCCATCATCCCGGTGAGCAGCGGATCTTCGGAAAAGTACTCAAAATTACGCCCGTTCAGCGGATGGCGCTGGATGTTCATCCCCGGCCCTAACAGCAGGTCGATACCGTTGCGCAGCAGCTCTTTGCCTTCCATCACGTATAAGCGTTCCACGAGGATCGGGTCCCAGCTGGAGGCCAATAATGTTCCGCTGGGAAGCAAAGTGGCCTTTGCGCCGTTATCCATGCGAATCCCGGATGGGCCGTCGGCGGTCGATGCCAGAGGAATACCTTTTTCCAGCAGGCTGTCGGCCACGCCGCCAAAAGCCGACGCGACGCCGGGCGTCACTTTGTGGCTACACATGCCTTCTCCGCGCACCAGGCAGGCCAGCTCCTCAACAGACAGCTGAGCAACAAAGGCATTCATCGTGGTACGCCCTTCAGCCACGTCGTTGAGGGTCAGTCCCTGGTTACCGGTAAGGGTGATAGCCTCTGGCAAACGCTCCTCAATGCGCGCGCGCAGATTAATCTCCCGCCGCGGCACGTCCTCCCACTCGATCTGATAGCGCCCATCATCGCCGTCCGCGACCGGTTTTATACGTACGAAAGGCACCGTCGGCGCCAGCACCTGCTGATGGCAGGAGAGGATCCGCAGCGTTTTCTGCGCGTACCCCGCCTCGCCGTCAACCGCCAGCGGCTGTACATCGCGCACGCTGTTACCAAGCAGCAAACGATAAAGCCCTGGCTCCATCACGTAACAGTGTGGATGCCCGGTCGCTCCGCTATCGTCCAGAGAAGCAAAGCGCTCCAGCGGAATTGATAACGTTAAGGTTTCGCTTTCCCCAGGTCGCAGCAGGCGAGTTTTGGCAAAAGCCACCAGCGCTTTGGCCGGTTTGCCGAGCGCGCCCTGCGGCGCCTGGAGGTAGATTTGCACCACTTCTTTGCCCGCGAAGCGCTCCCCGCGATTGGTCACGGTGACGGTCGCCTTGATCAGGTCGCCAAAAGTCTCCGCCCGCGCCGATTGCAGGGTGAAAGAGGTGTATGAGAGACCAAAGCCAAAGGGGAACTGCAGACGCTGCGGACAAAAGGTTTCGAAGTAGCGATAGCCGACGTAAATATCCTCCTGATAGAGGCTTTGCGCTTCCGCCCCCCAGCAGGGCGATGCCGGATGGTCGTCGAGAGAGATCGCGATGCTGCCTACCAGCTTGCCGGATGGCGTCACCTCACCATAGAGCAGCGAAGTGGCCGCCTGAGCGCCGTCGGCGCCGCCGTGCCAGACGTAGAGCAGCGCGCGAATGCGTTGACGCAGCCGCGGATCGTCAGCCCATGAGAGATCGATAAGCCCGGCGGTATTCAGCACCACCGCCACGTCATCAAATTCGCCGCAGACCTGATACAGCAGGTTCATTTCGTCGGCGGTGAGCCGATAGCCACCTTCCACGTCGGCGTTGTCCCGATCCTCTCCCGCGGTACGCCCAAAAACAATCACTGCCTGGCTGGAGAAAGCGCGCGCCTGACGAATCTGCTCATCGCTCAGCGGCATCTCCTGCTGGCACCAGGGTTCCGCTGCCCAGCCCCCTCCGCCGTTGTCGAAGGGGTGTTGTTCAACCCAGCGTTCGTAGAGTCCGGCCAGCTGCGTATTCAGCCTCATCCCGTTTCGCGCACGCATCGCCTGCAGCAAGGTTGTGCTGCTCACCACGTTAACCGCCCCACCGGAACCGGTACCGCTGCGATAGTAGTCAATCTGCGTTCGGCCAAATAACGATAGCGGCCGTTCGGGAGCGAGCGGCAACATTTGGCCATCGTTTCTCAACAGCACCGCGCCTTCGGCAGCGGCGGCGGCGGCAAATTCGGCAAACCCTTCCAGCGGCGTCCCCGCTTGACTGTCATACATGGTGTTGTCCTGTTAACTCATGCCCCGACAGGAGGCTTAATAGCATAATGAACAGAGCCCGCGAAATGCGGGCTCCGCTGTGCTCAGAAGAAATACTTGAAGCGCAGCCGGCCGCCGTAGCGGGAGTCTTCCTGGCCGTCGCCGTTGTTCGGGTGGGATTCAATCCAGGATGCGTAGGCGCCCAGATAGATGTTGAAGTTCTTCATATTCATCACGTTCGGAAACAGATACGACGCATGAATGGTGTGGATATCATATTTTCCCGGATCGGCGATCCAGCAGTTATCGTCGCAGTTAGCGATAAAGTTAGCGGTATTAAAGCTTTCAATCTTGTTATGCGCGTAAATGTAGCCCAGCTCAACACCGTGCCACAGGGAGTTCACCCCGGCGGTAAAGTCGGTTTCATCTTCGGCATCCATATAAGCGACGTTAAGGTTGGTCACCACGCCATCCAGCGGATCGGTTTTTTGCCCGTTCCACGTCATCGTATAGCCATAGCCGGTGCGGCTGGACTGGTCGACCCAGCGCCCTTTCGCATCGTGATAGCCATAGGCGTTATTCACCACGTTGCTCTCCATGGCGATGGCGGTGGAGAAGCGTCCGCTGTTCCACGCAATAACCGGGCGTAAATAGGCGACATTTTTCTCATTTTCCAGTTCAGTACCGTGATACTGCTGGTCCTGGAACAGCGTGCTGCCGTTTTCCAGCAGGGTATTGAGTTCAAAATACCAGTTATCAAGGGTTTTGCTCATCAGGAAGTTGCCGCCGCTGCTGCTGCGGCCGCGCCCTTCCTTCATCATGTAGATATAGCCGTAGCCGTCGCTGTAGAGATCGTTGGCGGTGTTCCCGGAGTATTCCACGAACGTATCCTGATTCAGCGGGAACATATCGTAGGCTTCGAAACGGCCGACCTTCACCTTCCAGTCGTTCTCCTGGCCAAAAAAGAATACCGCATCATCAAGATTCATTTTGCCGTTCAGGTCAGCCAGCGGCTGGACGGAAAAACCGGCAAAGCTGCGGTTATCCATTTTGCGCATACCGTCAAAACCTAGCAGCAGGCGGCCATTAATATCCCAGCGTTCGTTATTGCCCGGCGCCCAATCTTTATTCGCCGTGGTTTTTACCGAAGTCAGGCTACCGCTGCTGCTGGCGCCATCCATATTGAATTCCACATCGCCATAAAATTTGATATCCCCGTAGCCGGACAGCGTCAGTTTCGTCGGCTCCGCGCCCGGTGCGACGGGCTCGGCGGATTCCACTTTTACGGTTGGCGTACTTTTCGCCACAGCGGCCTGCTGCCGGGTTAAGGTCTGAATTTTCGCTTCCGCATCGGCCGCCCGTTGCTCAGCATTTATTAAGCGCTGTTCCAGCTGCGCTAAACGCTTTTCAATATCCGCAGGAGCATTATTTGTCGCTGCCCAAAGGCCAGAGGAGAACAGGCCACTAATAACCAGAGCTATATACTTTACTTTCATTATTAACATCCCTAATTACATTATTATTTGTTTCATCCAGGGTAAAACCAGGGCTATCCAGAGAAATAGTCTGTACAGCCCTTTAAATACGGTGTTGAATAATCAGGATTCAGCGAAGGTTCCGTGGTTTAAATCATCGACGATGCCGTTCATTCTCTTTTCCGTTAAGCCGTAGAATTTAATAGAGACGGCGGTAATAACATAAAAAACAGAAGGAACCAGGGTGAACAACAGCACCACGCCCTGCACCGCTGAAGCTGGCTGCACCGCGGTGTTAGCGGCGTAATGGTAATAGGCCAATATCCAGCCGAGGATCGCCCCGCCAACGGCGACGCCCAGCTTGATAACAAAGATATTTGCCGCAACGTTCATACCGGTAATACGCCGCTGGGTTTTCCATTCGCCATAGTTATTCACGTCGGTAATCATCGACCACTGCAGCGCGCCGTTGCCGCCCTGAATAATAGAAATCAGAATATGCACGCCGAGCACCGCAATCCAGAATTGCACCGGAACGATAAAGCAGACCACGCCCAGCGCGGCGGTGAGCAGGTTAATCCAGAAAGAGAGTCGGACCTTACAAAAACGCGTCCCGAAGGGCTTGGCCAGCACCGAACCCAGCATGGAGGCAAACATCCCGCCGAGCATGAATATCGTTATCACGTCGGCGCCTTTATGCAGCACGCTATTCACATAGTAGACGACGGCGCCACCGCGAATCACTACGGCGACCAGCATCATAAAATTGTAAACGGAAAGAATACGCCACTGATCGTTACGAAACAGTATTTTCACGTCCCGCGCTACGTTCAGGTTCTCTTCTTTAATCGGCTGCACGCGCTCTTTGGTGGTGGCGAAGCAGGTGATAAACATCAGGCAGCCGATAACGCCAAACAGGGCCATCGAGACCTGAATGCCGGTCGCGCGGTCGCCGGGATAGAGAAAGTCAGCCAGCGGTAAAATAAACGCGGTACCGAGCGCGCCGCCGATTGGGGTGATAGCGAAACGCCAGGACTGCAGCGAGAGGCTTTCGCGCGGATCGGAGGTCAGCGCCGCGCCCAGCGAGCAGTAAGGAATATTAATCGCCGTATACATCAGGGTCATAAATATATAAGCCGCCACGGCGTAGGCAATTTTTCCGGAGTCGGAGAAAGAGGGAATGGAATACACCAGCACGCAGCTCACCGCAAAGGGGACGCAGATCGCCAGCAGCCAGGGGCGGAAACGGCCCCAGCGGGTTGAGGTGGCGTCAGCAATCGCGCCCATAATCGGATCGGTAATCGCATCCAGCAGACGAACCAGCAAAAACATCGTCCCCATCACGGCGGGCGGCAGGCCATAAATATCGGTATAAAAATAAGCCAGAATAGCCACGGACGAGTCAAATACAATGTGACTGGCCGCGTCCCCCAGGCTATAGCCTATTTTCTCTCTGACAGAAATTTTGTCGCCAGCAGACATACACCACTCCTTTATGCAAAATGAAACCGGTTTCTGTAATGTCTGCATTTTTTACTTATCCGCTATGCGGGCGCCATTATGTTTTTTAATTAATTATTTATGTTTTTTAATTTATGTGATCCTGTCAGCCTTCAGTCATATTAATCCCGGGAATTCTGTCTGACAGATCACAGGTTTTCATCCTTTGCGCAATTTTTAAAAGGCGATAAATATGACCATTATTGTCACAGATAAACATCAGTTCCGTTTTCTATTTACTGGCATTACTATTGAACGGTGTTTTTTATTTGCGCAAAAACATTCATAACACAAATAACATCATGCCAGTTTCATATGATTAAGATTATAATATTGTGCTTAGCACAATAGTGCCGGTTGGCTGCCGGCCAGTGGGCGGTAAATACTCTGTTTTCACGTAAAATGTTACCTCGGACACGCGCAGCGGCGGATATTCGTCTAAGGTTTTCTGATGGCCGAATGCAGTGGCACATAGTCTGCAATGATAAGGAGAACAATCTATGACGAGTCCCGTTTCCCGTCGCCCCGCTACCCTGCCTTTTGCTCTTCGTCTGGCGCTAGGGGGCGCGTTTGTCGCCCTGGCGACGTTGACGGCTCAGGCTGAAGAAACCCGTCCCACCCCGCAATCACCCGATATCCTGCTCGGTCCGCTATTTAACGATGTGCAAAGCGCGAAACTTTTTTCTGACCAGAAAACGTTTGCTGACGCCATTCCGAACGGCGACCCGCTGATGATCCTTGCCGATTATCGTATGCAGAAAAGCCAGACCAGCTTTGATTTGCGGCACTTCGTCGAACTCAACTTTACCCTGCCTCGCGAAAACGACCAGTACGTTCCGCCAAAAGGACAAACGCTGCGCCAGCATATCAACGGATTATGGCCCGTACTGACCCGCAGTACCGTCGACGTCGAAAAATGGGATTCGCTGCTGCCGCTGCCAAAGCCCTACGTGGTGCCCGGCGGACGCTTTCGCGAAGTCTATTACTGGGACAGCTACTTCACCATGCTCGGCCTGGCTGAGAGCGGCCACTGGGATAAAATTGAAGATATGGTGACCAACTTCGCCGCGGAGATCGACGCCTGGGGCCATATACCCAACGGCAACCGCACCTACTATCTGAGCCGCTCGCAGCCGCCGTTCTTCCCGTTTATGGTTGAACTGCTGGCCACGCACGAGGGCGATGAAGCGCTCAAAAAATGGCTGCCGCAAATGGAGAAAGAGTACCAGTACTGGATGGATGGCGCTGAGGCGCTTGAGCCCGGCAGCGCCAGTAAGCGCGTGGTGCGGATGGCCGACGGCGCCCTGCTCAACCGCTACTGGGACGATAACGACACGCCGCGTCCGGAATCCTGGCTGGACGACGTCACGACCGCCAAAAACAATCCCAACCGACCGGCCACGGAAATCTACCGCGATCTGCGCTCCGCCGCGGCATCCGGCTGGGACTTCAGCTCCCGCTGGATGGATAACCCGCAGCAGCTCGGCACCATCCGCACCACCTCGATTGTTCCGGTCGATCTGAACTCGCTGATGTTCCACATGGAAAAAGCCATCGCCCGCGCCAGTAAAGCGGCAGGGGATAGCGCTAAATCCGCGCAGTATGACGCCTTAGCCAACGCCCGTCAGAAAGCGCTGGAGAAATATCTGTGGAACGATAAAGAGGGCTGGTACGCCGATTACGATCTGAAAAGTCATAAGGTGCGCAATCAGCTGACCGCCGCGGCGCTGTTCCCGCTGTACGTTAACGCCGCGTCCAGCGAACGCGCCGCGAAGGTCGCCGCCGCCACCGAAGCGCGACTGCTCAAGCCCGGCGGCCTGACCACCACGACCGTCAATAGCGGCCAGCAGTGGGATGCGCCGAACGGCTGGGCGCCGCTGCAGTGGGTCGCCGCTGAAGGCCTGCAAAAGTATGGCCAGCAGAAAATCGCAATGGAGGTGAGCTGGCGGTTCCTCAGCAACGTTCAGCACACCTACAACAGCGAACAGAAGCTGGTGGAAAAATATGATGTCAGCTCGACCGGAACAGGCGGCGGTGGCGGAGAGTATCCGCTACAGGACGGCTTTGGCTGGACCAACGGCGTCACCCTGAAGATGCTGGACCTGGTGTGTCCGAAAGAGAAGCCGTGTGACTCCGTCCCCACCGCGCGACCGGCGGCAAATGACGACAACGGCAAAGCGGCGGACGTCTCGGCGCAGCCTGCCGCTCAGCAGCCGGCTGCGGTAGAGGAGAAAAAAGTCGCGCCGTAAACCTCCGCGCGGCGGGGGCCCGCCGCGCGTCTTTATCAATTTGCAGTTCCAGAATCGGCCGGGCCGACGGCTCCCCGGCAAGTTGAACCTGCGGGGAGCGCCCTTTACATGGCGTCCAGCGCCTTCTGCAGCTTCCAGATATAGCGCGGCGCCTGCGGTGCCGGATGCTTTTTCACCACGTGCTCAAAGAAATCATCGGCGTCCATATCGTTAATCTCTTCAATCGCATCCTGGCGATTGGACGAGAATGTCCGCAGCAGCGCGCCCGCGCCGTTGGCATAGGAGACCACCACCGCATAGCGCATCACCTGCGGGTCTTTAATCCCCGCCAGCGGACCGTTTTCGAGGATGCTGAGGTAGGCCGCCCCCATCGAAATATTGCGCTCGGGATTCTTCAGCTCGCTCACCGAAGGATCCCCGCTCCAGCCCATCCGCCGGTAAACATCGCGACCGGAGGTCGAGGGCTTCAGCTGCATCAGGCCAACCGCGCCGGATTTGCTGACCACCGTCGGGTTACCGCCGGACTCAATGGCGATGATGGCGGTAATCAGCTGGGGATCGACGCCCCACGCCGCACCGGCTTTTTCGCTGATTGGCATCCACTGCATCGCCCGCTTAACCGGGACTTCCGGGTTCCACGGCGGGTTACGATAATCGTGTTTTGAACTACAACCGGCCAACAATACACATAAAAAAACACACCATCTCAATTTCACACATCTATCCTTATTGGCTGAAGTTTGCCGCACGGAGATGACAATAAACGCTCCAGGCGGCATGATAACCCTTTCATTCTTAGCAAGGAATTGTCATGTCTCAGTTTTATCTCGTCGCCCCTTCCGGTTACTGCATCAACCAGGAAGCGGCGTATCGCGGCGTGCAGCGTCTGCAGGAGGCCGGGCACCAGGTCGCACACCAGGAAGTCATTCCCCGCCGGGCGCTGCGCTTTGCCGGAACTGAGAATGAACGCCTTGCCGATATCAACCAGCTCGCCGCCCTCGCCGGTAAAAACCGCATCGTGCTGGCGGTACGCGGCGGCTACGGCGCGACTCGCCTGCTGCCGCAGATTGACTGGCAGGCGCTGATCGCGCGCCAGCAGCAGGATCCGCTGCTTATTTGCGGCCACAGCGATTTCACCGCCATCCAGCTGGGGCTGCTGGCAAAGGGTAGCATAATCACTTTTAGCGGGCCGATGCTGGCGGGAAACTTCGGCGCTGAAACGCTGAACGAATTTACCGAGCACCATTTCTGGCAGGCGCTGCGCAACCCGGCGTTTACGCTCGAATGGCACGGTGAAGGCCCGGACTGTCGCGCCGACGGCACGCTGTGGGGCGGCAACCTGGCGATGCTGACCTCGCTTATCGGCACCCCGTGGATGCCGCAGATTAGCGACGGAATTCTGGTGGTGGAAGATATTAACGAACACCCGTTCCGCGTCGAACGCATGCTATTACAGCTGCTCAACAGCGGTATTCTCGCGCGCCAGCGGGCGATTATCCTCGGCAGTTTTACCGGCGCAAACGCCAACGACTACGATGCCGGATACGATCTGCCTATGGTATACGACTACCTTCGCCAGCAGCTTAACATTCCGGTCATCAGCGGCCTGGATTTCGGTCACGAGCAGCGTACGGTCACCCTGCCGCTTGGCGCCAGAGCATTGCTGGTAAACAACGCATCCATCACCACGTTAAGCATCAGCGGCCACCCGGTTCTGGCGGAATAAAAATTCCTCTAACGCATATCCCGATCGGCGTCAGATTGTTAAAATGGTGTAGTTTTTAATTTATCTTCACGCCGGTAAGGAGTACGTCAACATTGGACGCCGCTGCGGTCATTAGTCTGTTTATCCTGGGTTCTGTTTTAGTAACCTGTAGTATTTTATTAAGTTCCTTTTCCTCACGCCTCGGCATCCCGATTCTGGTTATCTTCCTGGCGATTGGGATGCTGGCGGGCATTGACGGTATCGGCGGCATTCCGTTTGACAACTACCCTTTCGCCTACATGGTGAGCAACCTGGCGCTGGCGGTTATCCTGCTTGACGGCGGGATGCGCACTCAGGCCAGCTCTTTTCGCGTGGCGCTGTGGCCCGCCCTCTCGCTCGCCACGGTCGGGGTGCTAATCACCTCGGCCCTGACCGGACTGATGGCGGCCTGGCTGTTTCATCTCAACCTGATTGAAGGGCTGCTGATCGGCGCTATCGTCGGCTCAACCGATGCCGCGGCGGTGTTCTCACTCCTCGGCGGTAAAGGGCTGAACGAACGCGTCGGCTCGACGCTGGAAATTGAATCCGGCAGCAACGATCCGATGGCGGTGTTCCTGACCATTACCCTTATCGAGATGATTCAGCAGCACGAGACCGGCCTGAGCTGGATGTTCGCGGTGCATATCGTGCAGCAGTTCGGGTTGGGTATCGCTATCGGCCTCGGCGGCGGCTATCTGCTGCTGCAGATGATTAATCGCATTGTGCTGCCGGCCGGGCTTTATCCTCTGCTGGCGCTGAGCGGCGGGATCATGATTTTCGCCGCCACCACCTCGCTGGACGGCAGCGGCATCCTCGCGGTCTACCTGTGCGGATTCCTGCTCGGCAACCGGCCGATTCGCAACCGCCACGGTATCCTGCAAAACTTCGACGGCCTGGCGTGGCTGGCGCAGATCGCCATGTTCCTGGTGCTCGGCCTGCTGGTCACCCCGTCCGACCTGTGGCCTATCGCCATCCCGGCGCTCATTCTGTCGATGTGGATGATCTTTATCGCCCGTCCGCTGTCGGTGTTTGCCGGTCTGCTGCCGTTTCGCGGCTTCAACCTGCGCGAGCGGATATTTATCAGCTGGGTGGGCCTGCGCGGCGCGGTGCCGATTATTCTCGCCGTCTTCCCGATGATGGCGGGCCTGGAGAATGCGCGGTTGTTCTTTAACGTGGCCTTCTTCGTGGTGCTGGTCTCGCTGCTGTTACAGGGGACCTCGCTCTCCTGGGCGGCGAAGAAAGCCAAAGTGGTGGTGCCGCCGGTCGGCTCGCCCATCTCCCGCGTCGGGCTGGATATCCATCCGGAAAACCCGTGGGAGCAGTTCGTGTACCAGCTTAGCGCCGAAAAATGGTGCGTCGGCGCGGCGCTGCGCGACCTGCATATGCCGCCGGAGACGCGGATTGCCGCGCTGTTTCGCGACAACGTACTCCTGCACCCTACCGGCAGTACCCGGCTGCTGGAAGGCGATATTCTCTGCGTGATTGGCCGCGAACGTGACCTGCCCGCGCTGGGTAAACTGTTCAGCCAGTCGCCGCCGGTGGCGCTGGATCAGCGCTTCTTCGGTGATTTTATCCTCGATGCCAGCGCCAGATTTGCCGACGTCGCGCAGATTTACGGCATTGACGGGGGAGAAGAGTTTCGCGATCGCCAGCAGTCGCTGGGTGACGTCATACAGCACCTGTTAGGCGCCGCCCCGGTGGTCGGCGACCAGGTGGAATTTGCCGGGATGGTGTGGACGGTGGCGGAAAAAGAAGAGGATCACGTACTGCGGGTCGGCGTACGGATGGCGGAAGATGAGGCGGAGTGATCCGCCTCAGGCTAAGTTACACCGTCACAACCGGTACGCGCGGCGCGAGCGCGCACATTAATTCATATCCGACGGTGCCGCAGGCGGCCGCGACATCGTCAATTTTGATCTCTTTGCCCCACAGCTCAACCGGCGCGCCGATCCCTGCCTGCGGGCATGGGGTTAAATCCACGGCCAGCATATCCATTGAGATGCGCCCGACCGTCACGGTGCGTACGCCGTCAACCAGCACCGGCGTACCGCTCGGCGCCAGCCGCGGATAGCCATCGGCATAGCCGCAGGCAACGATGCCGATACGCCGCTCCTCCGCCGTGCGCCAGGTTGCGCCGTAGCCGACCGCTTCACCGGCTTTCAGGTTCTGTACGGCAATAATTTCGCTGCTTAGCGTCATCACCGGTTTCAGCCCGGTGTTGGCCACGTCCTGCCACAGGCCGGAAGGCGAGGCGCCGTACAGCACGATCCCCGGCCTCACCCAGTTAAAATGCGACTCCGGATGCCACAAGGTTGCCGCCGAGTTCGCCAGCGAGCGCGGGCAATCCAGCCCTTCCGCCGCCTGCTCAATGCGCCGCATCGGCTCGACAATGCCGTCCGGGTTTTCCGCTTCGGCGAAATGCGACATTAACGTCATTTCGCTGACGTTACCGAGCGCTCGCAGCTGCTGCCAGACGATGTGCAAACGGTCCGGCATAAAACCCAGCCGATTCATCCCGCTATTCACCTTGACGTAAATATCGAGGGGCGCGTGCAGCTTCGCCTGCTGCAGCGCCTTGATTTGCCAGTTACTGTGCACGCTGGTAGTCAATCGGTATTTATCAAACAGCGCCAGCTCATCGGCATGGAAGAAACCTTCCAGCATCAGTATCGGCCCTTTCCAGCCGAGCTCGCGCAGCAGGATCGCCTCTTCAAGATTGAGCATCGCGAAACCGTCCGCGGCGCTCAGCGCGTTCCAGACCCTTGCCAGGCCGTGGCCATAAGCATTGGCTTTGACCACCGCCCACAGGCGCGAGCCGGGCGCCGCGCGGCGAACAATGTGTTGATTCTGGCGTAAGGCTGACATATCAATGCTGGCCTTTACAGGACGAGACATGAAAGCTCCTTGTTAATTGTGAACGCCATGCAGATGCTGAGCGCGGGCCGGCGTAAAGCCGCGGCCGTAGCGGGCGACGGCAAGATCGTCATACGGGATCGCCGGCGTACGCCCGGAGATCAGATCGCTGATCAGCTGGCCTGAACCGCAGGCCATGGTCCATCCCAGCGTGCCGTGGCCGGTGTTGAGCCACAGATTTTTATACGCCGTGCGGCCCACCACCGGCGTACCGTCCGGGGTCATCGGACGCAGTCCGGTCCAGAAGGTTGCCTGTTCAACGTGGCCGCCGCGCGGGAACAGATCGCGCACCACCATCTCCAGGGTTTCACGCCGCGGCTGCAGCAGTTCTTTATTAAATCCAACAATTTCCGCCATTCCGCCAACGCGAATACGCCTGTCGAAACGGGTGATGGCGATTTTGTAGGTTTCATCAAGGATAGTCGAAACCGGCGCGCCGTCTTCTTGCGCGATCGGAATCGTCAGCGAATAGCCTTTCAGCGGGTAGACCGGAATATCCACCAGCCCTTTCAGCATGGCCGTCGAATATGAACCGAATGCCATCACGTAAGCGTCGGCTTTGATGATTTCAGCGCCGCACTTCACGCCGGAGATGAGATCCCCTTCATAGAGCAGTTCATCCACCGGTGTATTAAAACGGAAAGTCACGCCCGCCTGTTCCGCCATCAGGGCCAGACGCGTGGTGAAAAGCTGGCAGTCGCCGGTTTCATCATTGGGTAAACGTAAACCGCCCGTCAGTTTATGGCTCACTTCCGCCAGCGCCGGTTCAACGTCCAGCAGGCGGTTTGCCTCCAGCAGCTGGTAAGGCACGCCCGCCTCCTGCAGTACCGCGATATCGCGGGTCGCGTTTTCGAACTGCTTGTCGGTGCGGAAAAGCTGCAGCGTGCCGCCCTGCCGGCCTTCATACTGGATACCGGTGCTCTCGCGCAGCGCCTTCAGGCAGTCGCGGCTGTACTCCGCCAGGCGCACCATACGTCCTTTGTTTTCCATATAGTGGCGAGTGTCGCAGTTGCGCAGCATCTGCCACATCCATTTCAGTTGGAACGGCGTGCCATCCAGCCCGATAGCCAGCGGCGCGTGGCGCTGGAACATCCACTTAATCGCCTTCAACGGTACGCCCGGCGCCGCCCACGGCGCAGCGTAGCCGGGAGAGATCTGCCCGGCGTTAGCGGCGCTGGTCTCTTCGGCCGGCCCCGGCTGACGATCGATAACCGTCACTTCATGTCCTGCCTGGCTTAAGTACCAGGCGCTAGCGACTCCAACTACCCCACTTCCCAGTATGACGACGCGCATAGCGGCTCCGTAATCGTTAAAGAACAATCATCTGATTACAAATTGATAACTCAGATGAAAATATTATTCAACATACGCTTTATTTATGGTGACTTATCTCACAGGGTTCTGCGCCAGCTCTGCCCCCGTCGGTTTACCATCTCCTGCTGCGCCTCATTTTTCTACAGAATAAAATCCTGTTTAAACCGCAAAAAAACGCCTATAAGATTGTGAAATCGCGAAGAAAAGAAAATGTGGATGCACGCAGTTTGCGACGCCGTGTTCTATGCTTGTTAAGAGGTTTTCCGTACAGAGAGAACCATCAACAACGAGGGCGCGCTAATGGCTACGATTGATTCCATGAACAAGGACACAACCCGTTTAAGCGATGGACCCGACTGGACTTTTGAGCTGCTGGAAACCTATCTGGCAGAAGTCGATCGGGTGGCGAAGCTGTATCGTCTTGACACCTATCCGCACCAAATCGAAGTCATTACTTCCGAACAGATGATGGATGCCTACTCCAGCGTCGGGATGCCGATTAACTATCCGCACTGGTCGTTTGGTAAAAAATTCATTGAGACCGAACAGGCCTATAAGCACGGGCAACAGGGGCTGGCCTATGAAATCGTCATTAACTCCAACCCCTGTATCGCCTATTTGATGGAAGAGAACACCATCACCATGCAGGCGCTGGTGATGGCGCACGCCTGCTACGGGCACAACTCGTTTTTCAAAAATAACTACCTCTTTCGCAGCTGGACCGACGCCAGCTCCATCATCGACTATCTCATCTTCGCGCGTAAATACATCACCGAATGTGAAGAGCGCTACGGCGTTGATGAAGTCGAGAAGCTGCTCGACTCCTGCCACGCCTTGATGAACTACGGCGTTGACCGCTATAAACGCCCGCAGAAAATCTCGCTGCAGGAGGAAAAGGCGCGGCAAAAAAGCCGGGAAGAGTATCTGCAAAGCCAGGTGAATATGCTGTGGCGCACCCTGCCGAAGCGCGAAGAGGAAAAGACCATTGAAGCGGCGCGCCGCTATCCGTCTGAGCCGCAGGAAAACCTGCTCTACTTTATGGAGAAAAACGCGCCCCTGCTGGAGCCATGGCAGCGTGAGATCCTGCGTATCGTGCGTAAGGTCAGCCAGTATTTTTATCCACAGAAGCAGACTCAGGTGATGAACGAAGGCTGGGCGACCTTCTGGCACTACACCATCCTGAATCATCTTTATGATGAAGGAAAAGTCACCGAGCGCTTTATGCTGGAGTTTCTGCACAGCCACACCAACGTGGTGTTCCAGCCGCCCTATAACAGCCAGTGGTACAGCGGCATTAACCCCTATGCGCTGGGTTTTGCCATGTTCCAGGATATCAAACGTATTTGTCAGTCGCCGACGGAAGAGGACAGGTACTGGTTCCCGGATATTGCCGGATCCGACTGGCTCGAAACCCTGCACTTCGCCATGCGCGACTTCAAGGATGAAAGCTTTATCAGCCAGTTCCTGTCGCCGAAAATCATGCGCGATTTCCGCTTCTTTACCGTGCTCGATGACGATCACAACAACTATCTGGAAATATCCGCCATTCATAATGAAGAGGGATATCGTGAGATTCGTTCGAAGCTTTCAGCGCAGTACAACCTGAGCAACCTCGAGCCGAACATTCAGGTATGGAATGTGGATCTGCGCGGCGACCGTTCGCTCACCCTGCGCTACGTGCCGCACAACCGCGTGCCGCTGGATAAAGGCCGCCGCGAGGTGCTGAAGCACGTCCACCGCCTGTGGGGATTTGACGTTCTTCTGGAGCAGCAAAACGCCGATGGTAGCGTTGAGCTGCTGGAACGCACGCCGCCGCGGCCCAATCCGCTGTAGCGCGTAAAAAAGCAAAACGCCCGGTGACAGAACCGGGCGTTGTTTATTCGTGGGCGGGGTCTAGCGCATATTAATCGCCAGGTCACCCGGCAAATTCTTCTGCATACGATGCCAAATCTCCCCGCTGTCATGCCCGTAGCGGCGAACGATTTCATAAACCTGTTCATGAAGCCCTTCTTCACATACTTTCGCCAGCTGATGATAGAAGCCGAGCGCCAGGCTACGCGCTTCCGGGTTGGCAAAATAGTGACGACCTATGCGGGTGTACAGA
Organism: Klebsiella sp. ME-303; assembly: GCF_007910085.1. Taxonomy (NCBI): domain Bacteria; kingdom Pseudomonadati; phylum Pseudomonadota; class Gammaproteobacteria; order Enterobacterales; family Enterobacteriaceae; genus Klebsiella; species Klebsiella sp. ME-303. The sequence goes on from NZ_VOJB01000057.1 coordinate 225,030, forward strand.
CCTTTCATCCCGTTGAGGATCAGGCCGTAGATGGGGTTACCTGAAGCAAAGGCCAGACCGCGGAAGATATTATAATCCAGCTCGGCAAACGCATCGGCGTGGTCTTCAATTTCACGCGCGCTCGCCAGAACCTCCAGCGCTTTATCCGGGTGCTGACGGAAAGCGGTGCGGATAAAAATAGTCGAAATATTGGTACGCACGGACAGCAGATTATCAATCAGCTGCGGAACGCTGTCGTGATCGAGACGCGCGAGGGTTTCGAGAATATTCAGACCTGACGTTTCCCAGAAGTTGTTCACCCTGGTAGGCTTACCGTGCTGAATAGTTAACCAGCCATCGCGGGCCAGACGCTGCAACACTTCACGTAAGGTTGTACGGGTAACACCAATCAGTTCAGAAAGTTCACGTTCAGCGGGAAGAATTGAACCAGGAGGGAAGCGGTTATTCCAGATACTTTCAATGATGTACTCTTCAGCGAAACCCGCAGGGCTTTGCGCCTTAATGACCATAATAAGATTTCCATTACACAGCGTTGCTATTCGACTCATCATACCAGAGCGACCATAAGGCAGATAGCGCCAGAAAGTAATTAAAAAGGGATCGCCGTTTCATTTTCAACTTTTCATTTCACACTTTCTGTGGCTAAAGAACGTGATGCGAAGAAAGTTGCGTCTCGTTTTGCGCAACTGGTAATCTTGCGTATAGTTACGCATAAAATCATGTTTCAGAATTTGACGGAGAAAGGATGTCTGTCGTGGAAATGTCGTATGGCCGCGCCCTGTGGCGCAACTTTCTTGGTCAGTCCCCGGACTGGTACAAACTCACTCTCATCATTTTCTTGATCGTTAATCCGCTGGTCTTTTATCTTCATCCGTTTATTGCCGGATGGCTGCTGGTTATCGAATTTATCTTCACCCTGGCGATGGCGCTTAAATGTTATCCGCTGCTGCCGGGCGGCCTGCTGGCTATTGAAGCGGTATTTATCGGTATGACCACGCCCGGGCATATTCGCGAAGAAGTGGCCAGTAATCTTGAAGTCCTGCTGCTGCTGATGTTTATGGTGGCGGGTATCTACTTCATGAAGCAGCTGCTGCTGTTCATCTTCACCCGTTTGCTGCTCGGCATTCGCAGCAAGATGCTGCTGTCGCTGGCGTTTTGCGTCGCGTCCGCTTTCCTCTCCGCCTTCCTCGACGCGTTGACCGTTGTCGCCGTCGTGATCAGCGTAGCCGTTGGCTTCTACGGTATTTATCACAAAGCCGCTTCGGCGCGGCCGGACGATGACAACATGCTCGACGACAGCCATATCGAGCAGCACTATCGCGATGTTCTGGAGCAGTTTCGCGGCTTCTTGCGCAGCCTGATGATGCACGCCGGGGTCGGCACCGCGCTCGGCGGCGTAATGACGATGGTCGGCGAGCCGCAGAACCTGATTATCGCCAAAGCCGCGGGCTGGCACTTCGGTGAATTCTTCATGCGCATGCTGCCGGTAAGCTTACCGGTGCTGGTATGCGGCCTGCTCACCTGCCTGCTGCTGGAGAAATTCCGCCTGTTTGGCTACGGCGAACCGCTGCCGCCAACGGTGCGCAAAGTGCTGCAGGAGTTTGACGATCGTAGCCGTCAGAGCCGCAGCCGCCAGGATCGCCTGCGCCTTATCGCCCAGGGGATTATCGGCGTCTGGCTGATCGTCGCGCTGGCGCTGCATCTGGCGGAAGTCGGCCTGATTGGCCTGTCGGTCATCGTTCTGGCAACGACTTTTTCCGGCGTCACCGACGAACACGCCATCGGCAAAGCGTTTACCGAAGCGCTGCCGTTTACCGCGCTGCTGACGGTCTTTTTTGCCGTCGTGGCGGTGATCATCGATCAGCACCTGTTTGCCCCGGTGATCGAATTTGTTCTCCAGGCCTCGCCGCACGCCCAGCTGTCGCTGTTCTATCTGTTTAACGGCCTGCTATCATCGATTTCGGATAACGTCTTCGTCGGCACCGTGTACATCAACGAAGTGAAAGCGGCCCTGGAGCATGGGACGATCGGCCTGCCGCAGTTTGAGCTGCTGGCGGTGGCCATTAATACCGGTACTAACCTGCCATCCGTCGCCACGCCGAACGGTCAGGCCGCGTTTCTGTTCCTGCTCACCTCCGCGCTGGCCCCGCTGATTCGCCTCTCCTATGGCCGTATGGTGTGGATGGCGCTGCCGTATACTCTCGTCCTGACCCTGGTGGGCCTGGCGTGCGTCGAGTTTACCTTGATGCCGGCGACCCAGTGGATGCTGGAGCAGGGTTGGCTGGTGACGCCTCAGCTGCTGAAATAAAAAGCAATACCCGGATCAAAAATCCGGGTATTCCATATTCGCTTACGTAATATTTTCAGACTAGCTGCTGGCGTCGCATCGGTTTTCGTTTACACTGCCATGATTTAGCATGTTCCAGGGAAATGATTATGTTGCGATATTTAAACCAGTGCTCAAGGGGACGCGGTGCCTGGCTCCTGATGGCGCTTACCGCGTTTGTTCTTGAATTGGTTGCTTTGTGGTTCCAGCACGTCATGCTGCTGCAACCCTGCGTACTCTGTATTTACGAACGCTGCGCGCTTTTTGGCATTATGGGTGCCGGTATTGTCGGCGCCATTGCGCCAAAATCGCCTCTGCGCTATGTGGCGATTATTATCTGGCTCTACAGCGCCCTGCGCGGACTGCAGCTGGCATGGGAACACACCATGATTCAGCTTCACCCATCCCCCTTCCAGACCTGCGATTTCGCCGCTCGTTTCCCCACGTGGCTGCCGCTGGATAAATGGCTGCCTCAGGTATTTGTCGCCACCGGTGACTGCTCCGTACGCCAGTGGGAATTCCTGACGCTGGAAATGCCGCAGTGGCTGGTCGGGATCTTCGCCGCCTATCTGGTTGTCGGCGCGCTGGTGCTTATCGCACAGCCGTTTAAACCTAAAAAGCGCGATCTGTTTGGTCGCTAAGAACGATTGCTGATAAAGCGCTCCTCCGGGAGCGTTTTTTTTGCCTGCACGTTGACGTCGGTCACATAAAGTTGCATATTAAATGCAACTTATCGATGTTAACTAAGGAGCACATGATGTCTCATTTGCGTATTCCCGCTAGCTGGAAGGTAAAACGCTCCACCCCATTCTTTACCAAACAGAACGTCCCTGCCGCTCTGCTGACGCACCACAACACCGCTGCGGGTGTTTTCGGCCAGCTTTGCGTGATGGAAGGTACGGTAACCTATTATGGTTTCGCCGACGAACAGGCGACAGAGCCTGAAGCAAAAGTCGTTATCAACGCCGGACAGTTCGCGACCAGCCCGCCGCAGTACTGGCACCGCATTGAGCTTAGCGACGACGCGCAGTTCAATATTAACTTTTGGGTTGCAGATGACGCCGACGGTGAAAGCGGGCTATTTCACGCGAAGAAAGGCTAACTGAGCGCCTACTGCGCCCAGTCTGGTTTATTCAGGATATGATCCTGCCAGTCAACCACCGTGGATTCTTTCACAGCAATATGGCGAACCGAGATGCGTTCGCCATGCATCGCCGCCTTCGAACCGGTTAACAGCGGGTGCCAGTGCGGCAGCGGTTGACCTTCCGCCAGCAGACGATAGGCGCAGGTCGGCGGCAGCCATTCAAACGTAGGCAGGTTGTCGCGGGTGAGCTTAATGCAGTCCGGTTCATATTCGAAACGGCGCTCATAGTTACGGCACTGGCAGGTTTTGATATTAAGCTGACGGCAGGCGACGTTGGTGAAGTAGATTTCGTCGGTATCCTCATCCATCAGCTTATGCAGGCAGCACTGTCCGCAGCCGTCGCAAAGTGATTCCCACTCCGCATCGCTCATTTCATCCAGTGTTTTGTGTTGCCAGAAAGGTTGTTCGCTCATTGGGATGTCCGTCATTGCAGTTCAGGGTGCACCTTATAACCAGTCTGGCACGCCGATGCAAGTTTTGCCGCCCGGAGAAGGCGGCAAGCGGTCGTTACAGCACGCGGGTGGTCAGCGAAAACCCGTTAAAACCGACTTCCAGCTCGTCGCCGCTGGCGAGCGGCCCCACGCCTTCCGGGGTGCCGGTCAGCACCACATCACCGGCTTTCAGGGTGAAGAAGCGCGACATATAGGCGATCAGCGGCACAATTTTATGAATCATGTCGGCCGTCGTGCCCTGCTGGCGCACCTCGCCGTTTACCTTCAGGCTCAGCGGCGTATTCTGCGCGTCGCCGTGAAATTCGCCGGCGGGAATAAACCCCGAAATCGGGCAGGAGTTATCAAAGCCTTTCGCCTTTTCCCACGGCTGCCCGGCTTTTTTCATTTTGCCCTGCAGATCGCGCAGGGTGAGGTCCAGCGCCACGCCATAGCCGGCGATGGCTTTGAGCACATGATCGTCCGTCGCCTGACGCAGCGTGCCGCCAATCAGCACCGCCAGCTCAACCTCGTGGTGCACCGACCCCAGCCCCTCAGGAAGCACCAACGGCTGGCGGATATCGCATAGCGCCGTCTCAGGTTTAATAAACAGCACCGGCTCTTCCGGCGTCGCACTGCCCATCTCCTTGATGTGTTTTGCGTAGTTGCTGCCCACGCACACCACTTTGCTTACCGGATAATCCAGTAGCGCACCCTGCCAGTTATGATGTTGGTACATTGTTTTCCCTCTGTGGGTTAATCAGATTTATTCCCCTGTTCCGCCAGGTGTTTCTTGAGTAAATTTTCAGACGGAGGAGGGAGCTGAAGGTAATAGCCCTGATCGGCCAGCGCCTGTTTCACTTTATCCAAATCGGCGTGGATGAGTTTTTTTCGCCCATCGAGCGGTAAAATCATTGCCAGTTTAGGCGTACCGAAGCTATACATTAATTCGTCAGGAACGCGGGAGAAATCGTCCTTTTTTTCGACATATAAATAGGTTTGCTCACGTTTAGTACTTCGATAGATCACACAAAACATAGTTTTACTCGGAATTAGACCTGTGGTCACTTGCCTCTATATATGAGTGACTATAACATGCCTTTTAGTCTTCGGAATATCACCGCACTTCAGCGAGTGATAAACAGCAAATTGAGTAAGGCCAGGATGTCAAATACGCCAATCGAACTTAAGGGCAGTAGCTTCACCTTATCTGTGATTCATTTGCACGATGCAAATCCCGAGGTTATTCGTCAGGCGTTAGAAGACAAAATCGCCCAGGCTCCCGCCTTTTTACGTCATGCCCCCGTGGTGGTGAATATCAGCAGCATTGAAGATGACGTCGACTGGCGCCCTCTTCATGAGGCTATCGCGGCTACCGGTCTGCGTATTATGGGCGTAAGCGGATGTAAACTTCCTCGGCTGAAAACCGAAATTGACCGCGCCGGGATCCCTTTATTAACCGAAGGGAAAGAAAAAATTACCCGTCAGGCCGCGCCAGAACCCGTTGCCCCGCCGCCAGCTGTTAATCAGATCACAAAAACGCGCTTGATCGATCAGCCGGTACGTTCCGGTCAGCGTATTTATGCGCCACACTGTGATCTAATTGTTACAAACCATGTGAGTGCCGGGGCTGAACTTATTGCCGATGGTAATATCCATGTATATGGCATGATGCGGGGACGTGCGCTTGCCGGCGCCGGCGGCGACAGAGACGCCCAAATATTTTGCAGCAACCTCTCGGCGGAACTGGTTTCCATCGCCGGGGAATACTGGCTGAGTGATAACATTCCGGCCGAATTTTATGGCAAAGCGGCCCGTCTACGTTTAGACGACAGCGCTTTGACGATTCAATCGTTGAATTAATCCCTTTTTAACAAGGAATTTCTATGGCACGCATTATTGTTGTGACTTCGGGTAAAGGAGGCGTTGGCAAGACCACCTCCAGCGCGGCCATCGCTACTGGTTTGGCCCAGAAGGGAAAGAAAACGGTCGTTATCGACTTCGACATCGGCCTGCGTAACCTCGATCTAATCATGGGCTGTGAACGCCGGGTCGTTTATGACTTCGTCAACGTCATCCAGGGCGATGCCACGTTGAACCAGGCGCTGATTAAAGACAAGCGCACGGAGAACCTCTACATCCTTCCGGCCTCCCAGACGCGTGACAAAGACGCCCTGACCCGCGAAGGCGTAGACAAAGTTCTCGAAGAACTGAAAAAAATGGATTTTGATTTTATCGTCTGTGACTCCCCTGCAGGCATCGAAACCGGTGCGCTGATGGCGCTGTACTTCGCTGATGAAGCCATCATCACCACCAACCCGGAAGTCTCCTCCGTTCGCGACTCCGACCGTATCCTCGGCATCCTGGCCTCCAAATCCCGCCGCGCGGAAAGGGGCGAAGATCCGATTAAAGAGCATCTGCTGCTGACGCGCTATAACCCAGGCCGCGTAAACAAAGGTGACATGCTGAGCATGGAAGACGTGCTGGAAATTCTGCGCATCAATTTGGTGGGCGTGATTCCGGAAGATCAGTCCGTGCTGCGCGCGTCTAACCAGGGCGAACCGGTTATTCTGGATGACGCCTCGGATGCGGGTAAAGCCTATGCCGATACCGTTGAACGTCTGCTCGGAGAAGAACGCCCTTTCCGCTTCGTAGAAGAAGAGAAGAAAGGTTTCCTCAAACGCCTGTTCGGAGGATAAATTATGGCATTACTCGACTTTTTTCTCTCGCGGAAAAAGAACACGGCCAACATTGCGAAAGAGCGCCTGCAAATTATCGTCGCGGAGCGCCGCCGCGGCGACGCTGAACCGCACTATCTTCCGCAGCTGCGCAAAGACATTCTCGAAGTGATTTGCAAGTATGTGCAAATCGACCCGGAAATGGTCAGCGTACAGCTGGAGCAGAGGGACGGTGATATTTCGATTCTGGAGCTGAACGTGACCCTGCCGGAAACTGAAGAGTCGAAGTCCTGAGCCTGAAGGTATAAAAAAACCGGCAACGCTGTGCGAAGCCGGTTTTTCACTATGCCGTTCGGCGCTAGCGCGGGTAGTCGCTCAATAGCGCATTCAGGCGATCGGCCATCAATTCTCCGCGCCAGCCGGAAACCAGTTCAGGCTGCCCGTTGCCGTTTTTAAGCCCCCAGTGCCAGTTCAGCAGCTGGTTAATCTGTCTTCTTGAGGCCAGCAGCTCCGCGCTGACGCCCTTCTCGGCGCTCACGGTCTGCACAAGCGCTTTAATATCCTTAAACAGCTTGCGGTAGCCCGGCATGTCGATCAGGTTCTGCAGCGGCTCTGGCAGCGCCTCTTCCGGCAGCGCCTGCGCTTTCTCGACAAGGCCGATCAGCGTCTTGCCGTGGAAACGAATTTCGCTGCCCGAGAGTCCGAGGCTGTCAAGCTCCCCGAGGCTGGTGGGCATATAGCGCGCCACGTTCCACAAATGCTCTTCCCGGATCACAAAGTTGACGGCCAGATCGCGCTCGCGCGCTTTGCGCAGACGCCACTCCGCCAGCAGCTGCAGGCTGCCCAGCTGACGAGTACGCAGCTGCCAGGCATTACCGATATCGCGCCACGCCTCGGCGGGATCCTGAATCTCCTGACGCCGCTGCTGCATCAGCTGACATTCATCCAGGGCGGCGGAGAGCCAGCCTGCGCTGTCGGTCTCAGCCATCAGCTTTCCGGCAATCGGCAGCAGGTACCAGACGTCGGCGGCAGCATAAATGCACTGGCGTTCGGTCAGCGGGCGCGCCAGCCAGTCGGTGCGGGACTCGCTCTTGTCCAGCGCCACGCCGGTAAACTCTTCCACCATCGACGCAAAGCCCCACGACATCGGGCGGCCGCAAAAAGCGGCGAGAATTTGCGTGTCGATCAGCGGCTGCGGCATCAAATGAAAAGCATTGAGGAATACTTCCAGATCTTCACTGCCGGCGTGCAGAAATTTGGTCACATCTTTATTCAGCAGCAGTTCACGCATCGGTTCCCAGTCGGTGATGACCAGCGGGTCAATCAGCGAAACCTGGCTGCCGTCGAACAGCTGGAGCAGACCGAGCTGCGGGTAGTAGGTACGAGTACGGACAAATTCCGTATCCAGCGCGATGGCGGAAACCGCGCTTGCCGCGTCGCAGACGGCGCGAAGGCCATCGTTGGTGGTGATCATCTGATAGTTCAAATCATACTCTCTTAACTTGCGCCCATAAAAAACGCCGGCTTAGCCGGCGTCTGGCGATTCACTCTTAGCTCAGGCTTTATTGTCTACTTTAGCACGGGCTTCGTCACGCAGTTCTCGACGTAAAATTTTCCCGACGTTGGATTTCGGCAGCTCATCGCGAAACTCCACCAGCTTCGGCACCTTGTAGCCGGTTAGCTGGCGACGGCAGAAAGCGATCAGCATCTCTTCCGTCAGCGCCGGATCTTTCTTGACCACGAAAATCTTCACCGCTTCACCGCTGCTGCCGGACGGCACGCCGACCGCGGCCACTTCCTGAACCCCGGCGTGCTGCATCACCACATCTTCGATTTCATTCGGATAGACATTGAAGCCCGAGACAAGAATCATATCTTTTTTGCGATCGACGATACGCAGGAAGCCCTCTTCATCCATCACCGCGATATCGCCGGTATGCAGCCAGCCGTCCTTGATAATTTCAGCGGTCGCGTCCGGACGCTGCCAGTAGCCCAGCATCACCTGCGGCCCTTTCACGCACAGCTCCCCCGGTTCTCCCGGCGCGACTTCATTATCGTCATCATCCACCAGCTTCGCTTCGGTGGAGGGCACCGGCAGGCCGATACTGCCGCTGTGATAATCGATATCGTGCGGATTGACGCTTACCAGCGGCGCGCACTCCGTCAGGCCATAGCCTTCCAGCAGATACTGCCCGGTCAGCTTAACCCAGCGCTCCGCCACCACCTGCTGTACCGGCATTCCGCCGCCGGCGGAGAGATGCAGTGAAGAGAAATCGAGCTGCTGAAACTCTTTGTTATTGAGCAGCGCGTTAAACAGGGTGTTGACCCCGGTCATCGCGGTGAAGGGATATTTCGCCAGCTCTTTGACCAGGCCTGGAATATCGCGCGGATTGGTGATCAGCAGGTTCTGCCCGCCCAGCTCTATAAACAGCAGACAGTTCATGGTCAGGGCAAAAATGTGGTACAGCGGTAGCGCGGTAACAACCAGCTCTTTACCGCGGTGCAGCAGCGGCCCGTAGGTGCCGTTGACCTGCTCAAGGTTCGCCAGCATATTACGATGAGTCAGCATCGCCCCCTTCGCCACGCCGGTGGTCCCGCCGGTGTACTGGAGAAAAGCGAGATCCTGAGAGACGATTTCCGGCTTAATGTACTGCATACGGTAGCCGTGCTGCAGCGCGCTGCGAAACGAGATGGCGTCCGGCAGATGATATTTTGGCACCAGCCGTTTGATGTACTTCACCACAAAGTTAACCAGCGTCCCTTTCGCCGTGGAAAGCTGATCGCCCATGCGGGTTAAGATCACGTGCTTGACCTGGGTTTTATCAACCACCTTTTCAAGGGTATGGGCGAAGTTGGAAACGATCACAATGGCGGCGGCGCCGCTGTCGTTGAGCTGGTGCTCCAGTTCGCGCGGGGTGTAGAGCGGATTAACGTTCACCACGATCATGCCGGCACGCAGGATACCAAACAGCGCCACCGGATACTGCAGCAGGTTAGGCATCATCAGGGCGACGCGGTCGCCTTTTTGCAGGCCTAACCCTTCCTGTAGATAAGCGGCGAACGCCCGACTGCGCTCCTCCAGCTTACGGTAGGTCATCACCTCGCCCATATTGATAAAGGCCGGCTGATCGGCATAGCGGCGGACGGCGTGTTCAAACAGTTCAACCAGGGATTGATAGCGGTCAGGGTTTATCTCCGCAGGAACGTCCGCGGGATAACGGTTTAGCCAAACCTTTTTCACTGCATCACCTCTGAAATAGTTATTCGTCGTCATCACAGCCCCTGATCAACAAACATTTTGTTAACATTATATTAACTCAGCGTACCAGTTTATTAATTAGCCGTTGTACAGGTTGCGAAGCGCGTCACTATTTATTTTTCTTATTTGACTGAAAACGAAGAAACAGCGGACCAGCCGCTGTTTCTTTTTGCTTACAAAGACTACAAAATCATTCGGTTACAACGTTTCTGACTTCGGCAGGACCGGGGTTATACCAGCCCCAGCCGCCGTACCCGTAGCCCCACGGACGCGGGCCGAACATCCACGGGTCCATCATCGGCTGCGGCGGCATGACCACCTGCTGGACTACGTTCCAGCGTTTGTAGCCGGTGGCGTTCATCAGCATGAATTTATACGGCGTATTGCCCACTTTACCGTCGACGACGCCGACGATCGGGCCAACCACGGTAACCAGCTGTCCGCGAAAATCCACCGGGTCGATAAAGCCGTTCACGTCGGCAAAAATACGCCCGCGCGACGCTTCGCCCAGCTCCGGACGCGCGGCGTCGTCAAGCTGAACGGTGGCAATTTCCAGGCGAGTTTTACCCTGCTGATTCTGCACGCTGACGACCTTACCGCCAAAACGCGCTTCCTGACCGACATACAGCTGCGGCGCGTTCATCACGCGGACTAAATCCTGCTGCGGCGTCGGGGTGGTGCCCTTAATGGCATCCGGCACCGAAGCGCACCCGCTCAGCGCAGCAACGACTGCTGCCGCGACTAACCAACGCACTACCCTTTTTTGACCCGCCATGACGCGACTCCTTCCTTCTTCTCAGACATATAGTTACTGAGATTCACTCGCGGCCAGGAAGTTTCTTCCACGCCACTTCATTACGTAAATAAACTGGCTCAGCGTGTTCGACGGCCACGGTTTTTCCCGCCGTAAACAGGTGGCAGGCCAGCGGCAGCATATCCTGCGCTTCAGGCAGCTGAATGTCGCCATCGACGAGCGTTAAACCGCAGTCGCGAGCCATATCCGGCCACGCCTGCCAGCCGGTGCCCACGGTGGCCCACTCGCCTTCCAGCCGCTGAAGCCGCTCGCGAACCGCTTCCGGCTTCAGCACCGCCTCGCTCTCTTCGCCGTGCCAGACGCCCTGCTCATCGCGCTGATATTCCGCCCAGTAGACTTCGCCCATTCTGGCGTCGATGGCCGCCAGCACGCGGGTGGCGCCGTTTTTCCGCCACGCGCCCTGCGCCATGGTCGCCAGCGTAGATACGCCGATCATCGGCAGCCCGGCCCCCAGCGCCAGCCCCTGCGCGATACCGATGCCGATACGCACGCCGGTGAAGCTCCCCGGCCCGCGGCCAAAGGCCAGCGCATCAAGCTCGGTCAATAGCGTTCCGCTTTCATTGAGGACATCCTGCACCAGGGGCAGGATACGTTGGGTATGTTCACGGGGGCAGATTTCAAAATGAGCACTGAGGGTGCCATCATTCCACAGCGCCGCGGAGCAGGCCTCCGTGGCGGTATCGATAGCTAAAATTCGCATGGGTTGTCGCGCTCTCGCTCTAGCAGATTGACAAAATGGCGCGCAGCTTACCACACTTTGCGCCGGATTACCTCGCCGGCGGCACCGCAAGAAAACGCACCGCCCGGCGGATATCGCGCGTGCGCGGCGCAGGCGGAAGGCTAGCGAGGAAGACCGCGCCGTAGGGACGCATCACCAGACGGTTGTCGCAGATAACCAGTACCCCGCGATCGTCGATGTCGCGAATCAGGCGCCCCACCCCCTGTTTAAGGGTAATCACCGCGTCCGGTAGCTGGACCTCGTCAAAAGGATCGCCGCCGCGCAGGCGACAATCTTCCATCCGCGCTTTGAGTAGCGGATCGTCCGGCGAGGTGAACGGCAGCTTGTCGATAATCACCAGCGAAAGCGCATCGCCGCGCACGTCCACCCCTTCCCAGAAGCTGCTGGTCGCCACCAGCAGCGCATTTCCGGCGCTGACGAACTGCTGTAAAAGCTGACCTTTGCTGGTTTCTCCCTGCAGGAGCACCGGCAGCGTCATGGTGGCGCGGAACTGTTCCGCCAGATCGCGCATCATGGCGTGCGAGGTGCAGAGCATAAAGCAGCGCCCGTCGTTGGCCTCAATCAGCGGTTTGAGCATCGCCGCCAGATGGCGCGCCGCGCCGGGCTGGTTCGGCAAAGGTAAATTGCGCGGTACGCACAGCAGCGCCTGATGGGCATAATCAAAGGGGCTGGGCAGCAGCAGCGTTTGCGCTTCGCCAATCCCCAGGCGATCGGTAAAGTGGTGCAAATCGTCATTGACCGAGAGCGTCGCCGAGGTAAAAATCCAGCTCCCCGATTTTTGCGCCATCACCTCTTTAAACTTATCCGCCACCGTCAGCGGAGTCAGCGCCAGAGTAAAATTACGCGAAGTGCACTCATACCAGTAGCTAAAGCCGGGCTGGTTGGTCTCTTTGAGCCGCTTCAGGCGGCCGCGGTAGACGGTGGCCCGCTCAAAGGCGGCGTCGAGCAGCGCCGAGCGCCCCAGCGACAGCTTTGCCACGTCGTAACAGAGTTCGAGCGCATCATCAAGCAGCAGCAGCGCGCGCTGAATGTTGTTATCCGCCAGCAGCTCGCGCAGGTTGCCGCGATAGCCGGGTTCCCCCAGCTGCAGGCGAAAATCCTGCGCGCTCTGGGCCAGTCGGTCGGCGCACTTCTGCAGCTGCTGGGTGTCTTTGAGTTCGGTGCGATAAGCAATGGTGATATCTTTCGCCAGGTCCAGCAGCTGGCGGCTGGAGAGCGACTGGCCGAAGTACTGGCTGGCGATATCCGGTAGCTGATGCGCTTCGTCGAAGATCATCACTTCCGCTTCGGGAATCAGTTCGGCAAAGCCGCTCTCTTTGACCACCATATCGGCGAGGAACAGATGGTGGTTGACGACGACCACGTCAGCATCCATCGCCTTTTTCCGCGCCTTCACCACAAAACAGTCTTTATATAACGGGCAGTCGCTGCCGAGGCAGTTATCGTTGGTACTGGTGACCAGCGGCCAGGCCTGGGAATCTTCGGCCACGCTAACGCAGGTGCTGATATCGCCATCGACGGTCTGGTTAGACCACGAACGCAGCAGAATGACATCGCTGAGGGTTTGCACCGGCAGGTCGCCGCCGGCGAGCGCCTGCTGTTCCAGCCGCTCCAGGCACAGGTAGTTCGAACGCCCTTTCAGCAGGGCCAGCTTACCGGTGTACTTCAGCGCTTTAGCGACAGTGGGTAAATCCCGACTGTAGAGCTGATCCTGTAGCGCTTTCGAGCCGGTGGAGATAATGACTTTCTTATTGGCGCGGAGCGCAGGCGCCAGGTAGGCGTAGGTTTTCCCGGTCCCGGTCCCCGCCTCAACCACCAGCGGACGGGTTTCTTCAATCGCGCTGGCGACGGCGAAAGCCATCTGACGCTGCGGCTCGCGTGGTTTAAATCCCGCAATCGCGCTGGCCAGCTGGCCGTCTGCTGCAAAATCGTCGATCACATTACCCCCTGGTTATTTGGACAGTGATTATGTCAGGGTGGAGTCGTTTTCGCCAGTGCGGGTAGTGACGCAGGTGAAACATTATGGCAGTCTTGCCGCAGCTTAATGAACCGGAACAAAGAGGAAATAAACATGACCATTACGCGTATTGATGCCGAAGCCCGCTGGTCTGATGTGGTGATTCACAACCAGACGCTGTACTACACCGGCGTGCCGTCCAACCTTGATGCCGATGCCTGCGCGCAAACCGCCGATACCCTGGCGCAGATTGACGCCGTGCTGGAGAAACAGGGCAGCAGCAAGTCGCGTATTCTTGATGCGACGATTTTTCTTGCCGACGGCGCAGACTTTGCGGCGATGAACCAGGCCTGGGATGCGTGGGTCGTCGCCGGTCATGCCCCGGTGCGCTGTACGGTGCAGGCGAAGCTGATGAATCCGAAGTACAAAGTCGAGATTAAAATCATCGCCGCCGTGTAAGACAGCCGTGGCCCCGTAGCCCGGGCACGCGCAGCGCCGCCCGGGAAAAAGCCGCGCCAAAGCCGTTATCCGGCGCATTCCCCGGATAGCGGCGTAAACGCCTTATCCGGCTACATAGCAGCCAGGCAGATCGGGCACAGCGCCGTCGGGAGGCAAGAAGCATTGTTCTATCAGCCCGGACACCACATCAGCTGTTCCTTCAGCTGCAGCGTCTCCTGCGGCACACATTTCAGCGCTTCACGATAGCTGGCAGATTGTTTTGCATAGCCCCGCACTGACTGCAGCAGCACGCGCAGCGCGCTATCCCACACGATTCCCTGCAGGTCGCTGTAGGGCCAGAGATCCGGTTCCCGGATAAACGGCACCAGGTAATCAATCCCCTGCTTCACGCCTCGCCCATCGCGGATGGCGTTCCAGCGATCGAACTCAACGTGTTCGGCGTAGCGGTTGAGCAGCAGATGCGCCTCCAGATTAAACAGCGAGTAGTGGAACGGAATGGTACGTTCCAGCTCCATCGTCTGCCTGCCGTCCTGGTCAATCTGCGCCGCCATCCGCTGGGTGATCCCCTGCTCGATGATCCGCGCCGCCAGCCCTTTATCGCCATAAAATAGCGCGTTAACCGTCCGCTGAGCGTCGTACCAGGTGCCGTGGTTGTTGTGCCAGACGTACTCAGAGTGGCCGATGTCGCTGTAGTACATCCAGTGGTTAAAGTCGCGGAACCACTGGTGCAGGCCGATGATATCGTCGGTATCAAGCACGCTCGCCGCGTTAATCAAACCGATGGTGTCCACCACCATCCACATTAAGCGGGTATCAATAAGCCCGGTACCGCGACCGGAAACAATCCCCGGGATCGCCTGGCCATAGTTCAGATGCGGGTTCATCCGCGTTTCCGCATCAAGGAACCAGCAGCGGATCTGCGCAGCCGCCGCCTGCGCGTACTGGCGCTGACCGGTGAAGTACCACGCCAGCCCGAGGGTCAGGCACCGTTCGCACATGCGGATAATGCGCGAGGTATCCGTGTCGTTGTTCTCACACTGCGGATTAATATGCCCGTCGCGGCGAATATAGGGCAGCCCGTTGGGCCGCCGCGGGTTTGGCCACCAGTAGGTCCCCAGGCTGTAGTAATCGTGCGCGTCGCCGCTCGCCGGGCGCAGCTTTTTATGTACCACGCTTTCCGGCGCTTCCCGACGCAGGATATCCGCCTCCGATACCAGCTTGCTTAGCGCCAGCTGCAGCGGCGAGAAGGGCTGCTTCAGGCCCGCCCGGGCGTTTTCCAGGCAGGTTTCGTCAAGGGTGTACAGCTTCATCGCCACCTTAATTTCCCTCCCGGCAGGCTATGCGCTGGCCGCTTTGCGCATCGAACAGGTGCACGCCGGCGAGCTTCGGCTGCAGCCAGATCTTATCGCCCTCTTTTACGGCCAGACGCTGTTTGAACACCGATGTAAACGCCCCGCCGCCGGTATCGCAGAAGAGCTGCATATCCGAGCCGGTGTTCTCCACCGCCGTCACCTTCGCCGCCAGCGCATCGTCCCGCGCTTCATGAACCACGTTGACCTGTTCGGGGCGAATGGCGTACACCACCTGCTGGCCGTCGGTGACCCGTAAACCGGCGGGCAAAGCCAACAGGGAGCCATCTTTCAGACGCAGGCTGGTGGCGCTACCGTTCAAGACCACGACGCCCGGCAGCTGGTTAATCTCCGGCGAGCCGATAAACCCGGCGACAAACAGATTCGCCGGCCGGTCGTACAGTTCCAGCGGGGTCCCCGCCTGCTCTATTCGCCCGTCGCGCAGCACCACAATCATCTGCCCCATGGTCATGGCTTCAATCTGATCGTGGGTGACGTACACCGAGGTGGTTTTCAGCCGACGATGCAGTTCGCGGATCTCGCCGCGTACCTGGGTTCGCAGCTTGGCGTCAAGGTTGGAGAGCGGTTCATCGAACAAGAACACCTGCGGCTTACGCACGATCGCCCGCCCCATCGCCACGCGCTGGCGCTGGCCGCCGGAGAGATCTTTGGGCAGGCGCTCCAGCAGCGGCTCCAGCCCCAGTAGCGCCGCCGCTTCATTCACCTTCTGGCTGATTTCCGCTTTCGGCAGCTTAGCCATCTTCAGGGCAAAGCCCATATTTTCACGCACGGTCATCTGCGGGTAGAGCGCATAGCTCTGGAACACCATCGCAATGTCGCGCAGCTTCGGCTCCACCTCGGTAACGTTACGCTCGTTGATATGCACTTCGCCGCCGGAGATCTCCTCCAGCCCGGCAATCATGCGCAGCAGCGTGGATTTGCCGCAGCCGCTGGGGCCAACGAGGACGCAGAACTCGCCGTCCGGAATCGTCAGCGACACATCTTTAATGACGTGGGCATCCCCGTATGATTTGCGCACGCTATTTAATACAACCGATCCCATCGTTAACCCCTTATCCTTTGACCGCGCCGGACATAATCCCGCGATTGAAATGTTTTTGCAGACCCAGATAGACGATGATGCTGGGCAGCATCGCCAGCAGCGTAATGGCGATAAAAATGTTCGGCGTGATGCTCTCATCGGTACGCAGCGTACCGAGGATCACCGGAATGGTATTCAGGCTGTCCTGGTTGACCACAATCAGCGGCAGCAGGTACTGGTCCCAAATCATAATAAAGCCGAAGGTCACCACCGTGCCGAGCGCCGGTTTTACCAGCGGCAGAATGACGTGGAAGAAAATCTGCCATTCGTTGGCGCCGTCAATCCGCGCCGCCTCCTCCAGCTCTTTCGGTATCGCTGACATAAATTCGGTCAGGACAAAGATGGAGAACGCCCAGCCGACGACCGGTAAAATCATTCCGAGATAGCTGTTGTAGAGCGAGGCGTCGATCAGCGGCAGCCGCCAGTTGATAATCATGTACAGCGGAATGGCGATGACCTCTTCCGGCAGCATCATGGTGGACAAAATCACCAGGCTCACCAGCGCTACGCCGCGAAACTTCTTCCGCGCCAGGGCGTACGCCGCCAGCGCGCTGACCGACACCTGCAGAACGGTGCCGAAGAACACCACCAGAATGGAGTTCAGCAGATACTGCCAGACGCCGATATCCATCCACGCGAAGATGAAGTTTTCCAACGAGAACTGATGCGGCCAGGCCAGCAGCTCGCCCGGCTTCACAGGCGCGCCGCTGAATGCCGTGGCGACGATGCCCCAGAACGGCCCGACAAAGACAATCAGCAGCAGCGCGTAGATGCACCAGCGCCCTGCTGTATCCCAACGTTTGCTTAACATCGCGGCTCCTTAGTAACGGGCGATACGTTTTTTCAGCGTCAAATGACAGATGGTTAAGATTACGGTGAAGGTAAACAGCAGGAACGACACCGCCGAAGCGTAGCCATAGTCAAACTGCTCAAAGCCCAGCTTGTAGATGTGGGTCATGACCATTTCCGTGGCGTTAGAAGGTCCCCCGCCGGTGGTGGCGTACACCTCGGCAAACACGCGGAAACCGCGAATGAAGGAGAGCATCAGTACCACCGAGAGCGCCGGGATCATGCCGGGCAGCGTGACGTAGCGCAGGCGGTTCCACCAGCTGGCGCCGTCGACGTTCGCCGCATCGTATAAATCGCGGCTGATTCCCGCCAGGCCGGCAATAAAGATCACCATGTTGTAGGGCACCGCTTTCCAGATATGCAGCAGCATGATGACGCCCAGCGCCTGATCGGAGCTGGCAAGAAAGCCCTGGTCGGCGACGCCAAACCAGCTGAGGATGTGGTTAACCACGCCGTTGGGCGTCGGGTTAAACAAAATGCGCCACATTTCGGCGACGATCGCCGCGCTGGTAACCGCCGGTAAAAAGATGGCGGTTCGAATAAAGCGCAGATGGCGCGCCGGGCCTTCCAGCAGCATGGCGAGGAAAAACGCCAGGATAGCCGCGGCGAACATCGTTACCACCACGTAAAGCAGGGTATTCACCACCGCCGCGTGCAGCTCTGCGTCGGCAAAAGCGCGGGTGAAGTTATCGAGCCCCACCCACTCGTTGGGCTGATTAAAGTTAACCTTGTAAAAGCTCATCACCAGACCCTGAATCATCGGGATAAACTTAAACCAGCTAAAGATAATCAGCGCAGGCGCTAAAAACAGCCACGGGATCAGCGCCCGCTTACGCTTTGCGCTCAGCCATCCGGTCGAGTCAGGCGAAGCGGCCTGCTTTATCGGCGAGGACTTCGTCTCATGCAGCGTCATAACCTATGTCCTCAGTTAGCCAGCACATTTTGTTTTTTCAGCTCAGCGTTCACCTTGCCGTCGAGCGTCTTCAGCTCGCCGGGAATATCGCTGCCGCAGTCGGCAAAAATCCGGTTAAAACCGTCGGCGGCCACCTGACGCACCGGCGTCCAGTTGGGAATTTGCGGCACGTAGCGTCCCTGTTCATTGTAAAGTCTGGCGAAAGTTTCCCAGCGCGCGTCCTGATACACGGCTTTGACGTCGACGTTCTTATTCACCGGCAGACGCACTACCGGAATATGCTGACTGCCTTTACCCATGCCGATCTCCTGGCCTTCCGCAGAGATCATAAATTCGATAAATTTTCGCGCCGCCTCTTTCTGTATGCTGCTCTTCATCATAAAGACCGTGGTGCCCTCGGCGAGGGTGGCTTCGCCTTTCGGCCCCGCCACCGGGATCACTTCGAAGTTGTCTTTACCGGGGTCTTTATCGAACAGCGCGATATGGTACGGCCCGCTGAAGAACATGCCGCTTTGCCCGGAGCGGAAGGAGGGAATAACGTCGGCGGTGGTGGCGTTAATCGCGCCCGGCTGGGTGACTTTGTCGCACATCATGGTGCGCATAAAGGTCATCGCCTGAGCCACTTCCGGCGTATTGAGCGAAGCGCTGAATTTTCCGTTCTCTTCTTTAACGAAATCACCACCCGCCTGCCAGATAAAGCTGCTCATAAACCAGCTGGCGTAGCCGCGCGTCGTGGAAGCGGGAACGATAAAGCCGTAGGTATCATTTTTGCCGTTACCATCGGGATCCTGAGTGGTGAAGGCTTTCGCCAGCGTCTGGATATCATCCCAGCTCTTAGGCTGCGGTAGCCCCAGTTTTTCACGCCAGTCTTTACGCACGAAGAGCGCGAAAGTTTGCGCCGAGGTCGGCACGCCGTAGTACTTACCGTCGATATAGCGGGTACTCTTCCATGCCGTCTGGAATAGCTGGTCGCCGCCCGCGATCGTCTGCGGGTCAATTTCTTCGGCAATACCCAGCTGGATGAACTGCCCCAGCGACGCCGCATCGTTAAAAATCAAATCGGGTAAGGCGTTGCCCGCCGTGGCGCGCGCCAGCCGCTGTTCAAAGTCGGTGGTGGCGTTGAAATACGCGATTTTGATACCGGTTTTTTCTTCAAATTTTTCCGCCTCCTGTTTGTAGATATTCTTCGAGTCATTGCTGGCGCGGATCCAGACGTTGAGAGTGGTGGCGGCGTAACTTTGACTAACGCCGAGCCCGAGTGCGGTGAGAAGTAACAGTGAACGTAATTTACAGGCAGACATGATGGCATATCCTTTATTGTAGGGCACAAAGGTAATTAAATTCTCAATTAATACACGAAAAAGAATTTGAATATCGCTCAGGCGTTAATACAGCTGGCGCAAGAATTATTTCCATTCATTAGATAGAAATGTATTTCCTAATACAACCGTATAAAAAAGAAATTGCGTTTCAAAAACAAGAAAATTGAGACAGATCACACATGGAAGTGACAAAAAAAGTGACAAAAAATAAATAACCATATAAATCAATTGATTATAATTTTACTAATTTTGTTAATAGATTCAAAAAACAGAGAAAAACGGCAAAAAACGTGATGTACGCTGCATTAAAAGCGTCATTATTTATCCAAAACGTTAAACTTGAAGGACATCACAAAAAAAATCACTTTGTCTTTTACACTGCTCGCCATCGAATATTTAAATATATTGTTTTTAATTACACCGCCTGTTTCACGCGTTCTTTAAATACGCGTCAGGTATAATTCTGTTGTTATCTTTTCTCATATTTGCAGAAGGGTTATCACGATGAACTCAATACCTCGCCGAGGTTTGTTAGGCATTGCGCTGTTTTGTTCCGGCCTGAGCGCCGCCTCGT
Source organism: Klebsiella sp. ME-303 (assembly GCF_007910085.1). NCBI lineage: Bacteria > Pseudomonadati > Pseudomonadota > Gammaproteobacteria > Enterobacterales > Enterobacteriaceae > Klebsiella > Klebsiella sp. ME-303. The sequence goes on from NZ_VOJB01000057.1 coordinate 244,943, forward strand.
ATGCCGCCGAGCCATATACGCTAGACGGAAAGGATTTAGCCTTTAGCCGGCAGCAGATCGCCGCGAAAGATCCGCTATTTGTTCAGGCGCAAGCGGCGCTGCTAAAAAAAGCCGATCTGGCGCTCAATCATCCGCTGTTCTCGGTGATGGATAAAACGCTGGTCGCCGCCAGCGGCAATAAGCACGACTACTACAGCTTTCCGCCTTACTGGTGGCCGAATCCCGATACCAAAGACGGGCTTCCTTATATTCGCAAAGATGGGCAAACCAACCCTGACGCCAATAGCGACGCCACCGATAAGAACCGGCTGGTGAAGATGAGTAACGACGTGTCAACGCTGGCGCTGGCGTGGTACTTCTCTCACGACGAACGCTACGCGCAAAAGGCGGCGGCGCAGTTAAAGACCTGGTTCCTCGATCCCAAAACGCGCATGACCCCCAACCTGCAGCATGCCCAGGCCATTCCCGGCATCAATACCGGACGCGGTATCGGCATTATTGATAGCCGCGCGCTGGTTGACGTCGTTGACGCCATCGCCCTGCTGCAATCCTCCGATGCGCTGAGCGAAAACGACGTTAGCGCATTGAAGCAGTGGTTTGGTGACTATTATCACTGGATGACCACCAGCCAGAACGGCTTTGAAGAAGAGAACTGGCATAACAATCACGGCAGCTATTTCGATATGCAGGCCGCCGCCTTCGCCCTGTTCAGCGGGAAAACCGACGAGGCGAAAAAGCGCCTGTACATCACCCAGCTGCGGCGTATTGCGGGACAATTTGATATTGAAGGCCGCCAGATGGCCGAACTGGAGCGCACGCGCCCGTGGCACTACAGCAATTTTAACCTTGAAGCCTACAACCGCCTGGGAAGGCTCGGCGAGAAGGCGGGCGTCGATATCTGGAACTTCACCCTCGACGACCATAGCCTGCGCAAAGGCTATCAATACATCGCCGGGTTTATTAACAGCGATACGCCGTGGCCCTGGAAGGACCTGGATAAAATGGATGACAAGAAAGCGCTGCGCAATATCGCCACCGCCGCGCACGCCTGGCCGGAAGATCCGCTGTTCCGTGACAAAGCGCAGTGGCTGCGGGCGAAATACCCCGACGATATCACTACGCTCATCGCCCCGCTTTCCGCATCGTCAGAGGTCAGGGATAACCGCTAATGAAACAATTCTCCGGGCTCTGGCCCGACATTGTCGGACGTGCAGCCGCGAATAGCGGACTGCTTGAACGGCTGGTGAAGGATGCTCAGCCGGTATTAGATGCAGCGGTTCGCATTCCGCAGTCAGGGATCGCCAGCTGGAATCTCTACTACTTTTGTCCGCGCCACGGCGTGCGCCTGGCGTGGCGGGCGGATACGCCCCACCAGCATGCCTGCCCGGTCGATGGGGAAATATTTAGCGGTGAACCGTGGGATGGCGCATGGTGGCGCGAGATGAATGGCCGTAACGCCAGCGCCTGTCAGCAGCTTGGCCTGTTATGGCGGCTGACCGGCGAAACGGCGTATCGCGATAAAGTTCGCACGCTGCTGATGGGCTACGCGGATGTCTATCCCGGCTATGAGATCCACGGCGATATTCCCAACAACGGACCGGGCAAGATGAACGCCCAGACGCTGTGCGAAGCCAACTGCATTCTGGAAATGGCGCTGGGTTATGACTTCATTCGCGACAGCCTGGCGCCCGGCGAGCAGCGGCACATCAGTGAAAACCTGCTGCGCTGCGCGGCAGCGTTTTTGCGCAACCATCGTAGTCCGCAGATCCATAACCATGAGGTTAAAATCAGCGCGGCGCTTGGCGTACTGGGTTTCATCCTCGAAGATGAGACGCTGCTGGAGTTTGCCGTGAACCAACCGTACGGCCTGCGCTGGCAGCTGGAAAATGGCCTGCTGGCGGAGGGGCTATGGTTTGAAGGCTCCGTTCACTATCACTACTACGCGCTGCAGGGCTTTCTGGCGTTTGAGAAGCTGGCGCGCGGCACCCGCTGGAGCCTGCTGGACGGCCCGTGGTATCAGGCGATGCTGACGTTCCCGCTGTCGCTGCTGCTGCCGGACGGCACCTTCCCGCGGCTTAATGACTGCCTCGCCGGGCAGGAGAAGCTCAACCATCGGGATCTTTACGAGTTCGCCTGGTTTATCTGGCGTGACCCGCAGTACGCCGCGGTGCTGCAGTTTACCGAAACGACGCCCGACGAGCGTGAAACCTTACTGTGGCGCGAACACCCCCTGCCGGAAACGCCCCTGCCGCTGATCCCGCAGCAGTCGCTGTTTGCGCCCGGCGCCGGCCTGACGTTATGGCGGCGACCGCAGCAGGCGCTGCTGATTAAGCACAGCCCCTGGGGCGGCGAGCACGACCATTACGACAGGCTGGGGCTGATGCTCTGGCATCGCGACGGCTGGCTGCTCACGGATATGGGCACCACCGGCTACGGTGCGAAAATGCACTATGACTATTACAAAAACAGCGCCACCCACAATACGCTTTCGGTCAATCAGACCAACCAGCCTCCGGCCAATCCGCAGGTGCTAGGCTGGCATATGGATAGCGACTCTCTGTGGCTGGATAGCGAGGTTGACTGGGGGAAGCCGCCGCCGGAGCTCAACAGCCATAGCCGCGTAGAGTGGGACGCGGCGGCCTGGCGAGGCGTGCGCTTTCGCCGTCGCCTGCTGTGGCTTGAAGAGGTACTGATCGATCTCTCTACGGTGGAAAATCCGCATCGCCAGCAGCTTGACTGGACACTGCACCTGGCGGCGCGGGCGCTGGACCAGAGCGGTACGCCGCAGCCTTTTTCGCTCAGCGGACCGCTGCGGCATATGGCCAATGCCACCATGACCCCGCTGAACGGCTGCCAGCCGCGCCACTTTGCGCGCGACAAAGACACCGTTGCGCTCTGGCTTTCCGGCGATGGTGAACTCTGGCAAGGGCTGGCGCCCGATAACCCGGCGATTCGCGATCTCAGCTATCTGGTGATGCGCAATCACCTGCCGCAGGCGCGTTTCGTCTGCCTGTGGGATTTCGCTAACCGCGCGCCGCTGACGGAGGTGAATGTGCACCATACGCCAGCCGGTACGCACATTACCTTCTGGCGCGGCGATCGCGTCACGCACGTGACGCTGTACGACGATCCCGGGAAACGACCTGATGCGATCCTTCCGCTCCCGGAAAGCGGCATCTGATCGCAACGGGGGATTTACTCGTCTTCATCCTCAAAGCGCGCCACAATCCGATCCCCGGTATGCGAGGCGCGCAGTTCATCCGCCACTAAAGCAATCGCCTGGCCGCTGCTCATGCCCTGCGACATCAGCTCCTGAATTCGTTCCACTGCTTTTTGCTGCTGCTCGTGGCTCAGCGAAGGTAAACCTGCAAACATGACTGACTCCTGCTACATTGTGGGGCGTAATTATTTCACGCCGTCCGCGCGTATACCAGCGGACGGTAACGATCAGGATTGAAGAAGACGATGTTGTCCCCCGCAATGATTTCCCTGCCCTGGCGCCCGGATGCCGCTGAATACTATTTTAGCCCGTTAAGTTCCCAGCCCTGGGCGATGCTGCTGCATTCCGGTTTTGCCGAACATGCGCATAACCGTTTTGACATCATTGTCGCCCAGCCGCGCGCCACGCTGGTGACTCACGGTCAACTAACCACCCTACGCGAAGGGGAAACCGTCTCAACCTCCGCCGCCGATCCGCTTACGCTGGTGCATCAGCAGCTGGCGCACTGTAACCTGCAGCCGCAGCCTCATCCGCATCTGCCGTTTCTCGGCGGCGCGCTGGGACTGTTCGGCTACGATTTGGGTCGTCGTTTTGAACATCTGCCGGCGCGGGCCGACGCGGATATCGAACTGCCGGATATGGCGGTAGGTATTTATGACTGGGCGTTAATCGTCGATCATCAGCGCCGGGAGGTATCGTTATTCAGCTATGACGATCCGCAGGCGCGCCTGGCGTGGCTGGAAGCACAGACTGCGCCTGTCGCTGCAACCTTTACCCTGACCTCAGCGTGGCGCGCTAATATGAGCCGCGAGGAGTATGGCGAGAAGTTCCGCCAGATTCAGGCTTATCTGCACAGCGGCGACTGCTATCAGGTCAACCTGGCGCAGCGGTTTACGGCGAGCTATCGCGGGGATGAGTGGCAGGCCTTCCGTCAGCTTAACCGCGCCAATCGCGCGCCGTTCAGCGCCTTTATTCGCCTGGATGAAGGGGCCGTATTAAGCCTGTCGCCCGAGCGTTTTATTCAGCTCCGGCAAGGCGACATTCAGACCCGGCCCATCAAGGGGACATTACCCAGGCTGGCCGACCCTGAGCAGGACGCGCTGCAGGCGCAAAAGCTGGCGAACTCGCCAAAAGACCGCGCCGAAAATCTGATGATCGTCGATTTAATGCGTAACGATATTGGCCGGGTTGCGGAACCCGGTAGCGTTCGCGTTCCTGAGCTGTTTGTGGTGGAGCCCTTCCCCGCCGTGCATCATCTGGTGAGCACCGTCACCGCCAGGCTGCCCGCTCATCTGCACGCCGCCGACCTGCTGCGCGCGGCCTTTCCCGGCGGCTCAATCACCGGCGCGCCGAAGGTCAGAGCGATGGAGATCATCGATGAACTGGAACCGCAGCGGCGCAACGCGTGGTGCGGCAGCATCGGCTATCTCAGCTTCTGCGGCAACATGGATAGCAGTATCACTATCCGTACGCTGACGGCCTGGCAGGGACACCTCTACTGCTCCGCCGGCGGCGGAATTGTGGCCGATAGCGAAGAGGCAGCGGAATATCAGGAAACTTTTGATAAAGTTAATCGTATCCTGCATCAACTGGAGAGCTAGAACATGGCGGACAGCGCCCTCGAACTTGACGATTTCCTCTCGCGTTTTCAGCTTCTGCGTCCGCAGCCCACGCGCCACGCGCTCAACCAGCGCCAGGCCGCGGTGCTGGTACCGATAGTTCGCCGCCCGCAGCCGGGGCTGCTGCTGACCCAGCGTTCGCCGCTGATGCGCAAGCATGCGGGTCAGGTGGCCTTCCCCGGCGGCGCGGTAGATAACAGCGATGCAACGCTAATCGCCGCCGCGCTGCGTGAAGCGCAGGAAGAGGTGGCGATCCCGCCGGAGTCGGTTGAGGTGATTGGCGTTCTGCCGCCGGTCGATAGCGTGACCGGCTTTCAGGTTACTCCGGTGGTAGGGATTATCCCACCCAATTTGCACTATCACGCCAGCCAGGATGAAGTGGCCGCGGTCTTCGAAATGCCGCTGGCCGAAGCGCTGCGCCTGGGGCGCTACCATCCGCTGGATATCCATCGCCGCGGCAATTCGCATCGCGTCTGGCTCTCCTGGTACCAGCATTATTTTGTCTGGGGAATGACCGCCGGCATTATTCGCGAGCTGGCGCTACAGATAGGCGCCCGTCCTTAGCTATACTCAAACTGAGACGGCGTTCTCAGCATTAGTAAATCCGCGGTTATCCATTAGTTTAATTCATGTGAATAGATAAGCTGATGACCCGGTTCCCTCTTACACTATGCGCAGTGATTACATCGTTGTCGCACCCGCGACAACCCTGTCAGGAGTGTTAGCGTGATTAGTATATTCGACATGTTCAAGGTGGGGATCGGCCCCTCATCTTCCCATACTGTAGGGCCGATGAAGGCCGGTAAACAGTTCGTCGATGACCTGGTCGAAAAGGGATTGCTTAATGAAGTGACGCGCGTGGCGGTTGACGTCTACGGCTCACTGTCATTAACCGGCAAAGGCCACCATACGGATATCGCCATTATTATGGGACTGGCGGGCAATCAGCCCGATACGGTCGATATTGACGCGATACCGGCATTTATCCGCGACGTTGAAACGCGCGGTCGCCTGCTGCTGGCCCAGGGGCAGCATGAGGTCGACTTCCCGCAGAATGACGGTATGCGTTTTCGCAGCGACAACCTGCCGCTGCATGAAAACGGCATGACCATTCATGCCTGGGCTGGCGAGAAAGAAATCTACAGCAAAACCTATTACTCCATCGGCGGCGGTTTTATCGTCGATGAAGAGCATTTCGGCAAAGAGAGCGCCAGCGAACTCGCCGTACCCTATCCGTTTAAATCCGCTCAGGAAATGCTGGGCTACTGTAAAGAGACCGGCATGTCGCTCTCCGGCATGGTGATGCAGAATGAGCTGGCGCTGCACAGCAAAAAAGAGATTGAAGACTATTTTGCCAATATCTGGCAGACCATGCGCGCCTGTATCGATCGCGGAATGAATACCGAAGGCGTTCTGCCCGGCCCGCTGCGCGTGCCTCGTCGCGCCTCGGCGCTGCGGCGGATGCTGGTTGCCAGCGATAAACTCTCCCACGATCCGATGAACGTGGTGGACTGGGTCAACATGTTCGCGCTGGCGGTCAACGAAGAAAACGCCGCCGGTGGCCGCGTGGTGACGGCACCGACGAACGGCGCCTGCGGCATCGTACCGGCGGTGCTGGCTTACTACGACCACTTTATCGAGTCCGTCAGCCCGGATATCTATATTCGTTACTTCCTGGCGTCAGGGGCTATCGGCACGCTGTATAAAATGAACGCGTCCATTTCCGGCGCGGAGGTGGGCTGTCAGGGCGAAGTGGGCGTGGCCTGCTCGATGGCCGCTGCGGGCCTGGCGGAAATCCTTGGCGCCAGCCCCGAGCAGGTCTGCGTGGCGGCGGAAATCGGCATGGAGCACAACCTCGGCCTCACCTGCGACCCGGTGGCCGGCCAGGTACAGGTGCCGTGCATCGAACGTAACGCCATTGCCTCCGTCAAAGCGATCAACGCCAGCCGGATGGCCATGCGCCGCACCAGCGAGCCGCGCGTCTCGCTCGATAAAGTCATTGAGACCATGTACGAGACCGGTAAAGACATGAACGCCAAATACCGGGAAACCTCGCGCGGCGGCCTGGCGATTAAAGTTCAGTGCGACTAATCCGTGTCCTACAGAATGCGCCCCCGGGCGCATTCTTCTTTTTCCACGCTATATTATTATCTGCGCCCACTACACTTGCTCTATAACGGCTGTTACTCTCATTAACACTTTTAGCCGACAGGGCGTCGCGCATGCAGACTGCACAAAAAGTTATCACAACCTACCGCAGGAAACGTATCCTGGTTTGCTTGCTGGTCGCGCTACTGACCCTGACGACAACATTAGTGATACGATTTATTTCGCAGCGTAGCTTAAATCAGCAGCGCGTCCAGCTCAGCACCAATAAAATGGTGGCCGCAATGGATAATATTCTGCGGCCCCTGGCGGCCCAGCACGCCACGCTGCTGCAACTTGTGAACCAGCCCTGTCAGGACGTCCACCTCACGTTACGTAAGCTGGCAGCATCGCTGCAAACGGTACGTTCCATCGCGCTGGTCCAGTCTGACCTGCTCTATTGCTCGAGTATTTTTGGCCAACGAAATATTCCGGTTCACCAGTTACAGCCGGCGCTCCCCGCCAACCACGCCCTGCTTACCTTCAGCTACGACGCATCGCTGCTTAAAGGGACGCCGGTACTTATCCAGTGGTATCCCGCTTCGCTTAGCGGCGCCGACGGTGTGCTGCTGGTGATCAATATCGAGCTGCTGGGCGAGTTAATTTTTAACGCAAAATCGCCATTAATTACCGGAATTGGCCTCAGCGTTGGCGATAAAAGCTTTATTAGCGGTTCCGGGCTGATTAAACAGGAATCCTTGCCTGGCGAGCAAATCATCTACCGCCAGTCGTCGACGCAGTTTCCCTTCACCATTAACGTCAGCGGGCCGGGCGCCTCAGCGGTCGCCCTCAATGAGCTACCGGGCGAACTGCCGCTGGCGCTGATAATCAGCCTGTTAATGACCGGCATCGCCTGGCTGGCGACCGCGGGAAGAATGAGCTTTTCCCGGGAAATTAATCTCGGTATTGCCGCCCACGAGTTCACGCTTTGGTGCCAGCCCCTGCAGGACCTGCGCACCCGTCAGTGCTGCGGCGTGGAAATACTGCTGCGGTGGAATAATCCACGCAGAGGCGCTATTTCGCCGGAGGTGTTTATCCCCATAGCCGAAGGTTATAATCTGATCGTTCCCCTCACCCGCTATGTCATCTCCCAAACGGCCCACAAATTAGCCCTTTTTCCGCAGGACACACATTTTCACATCAGCATCAACGTCGCCGCCCGCCATTTCGCCAACGGCGAACTGCTGCGCGATCTGCATCACTACTGGTTTAGCGCCCATCCGGTACAGCAGCTGGTGGTTGAGCTCACCGAACGCGACGTACTCCAGGATGGCGATCACCATATGGCCGAACATCTCCATTTTAAGGGAGTAAAGCTGGCCATCGACGATTTCGGCACCGGCAACAGCTCCCTTTCCTGGCTGGAAAAGCTGCGTCCTGACGTATTGAAGATCGATAAATCCTTCACCAGCGCAATTGGGATTGATAGCGTCAACGCAACGGTGACCGACATGATCATTGCTCTCGCCCACCGGCTGAAGATTGTGACGGTCGCGGAAGGGGTAGAGACCCGGGATCAGGAAGAGTATCTGCGCGGCAACGGCGTCGATTTATTGCAGGGATTTTACTACGCCCGGCCGATGCCGGTAGAGGACTTTCCGCAGTGGCTGGCGGCGGAAAAGCATCGGGAGCTGAACGCTTAAAAATGCCCGGCGGCCCGAGGGCCGACGGGCATCAACCGTTACTCTTCTTCGTCGTTATACTGTCGCAGCTTGACGACCCGTACCAGATCGACGCGATAGTCGTTGGCTTCAACAATCGTGAACTGCAAAGGTGACAGTTCAAGCACGTCGCCCGGACGCGGAATATGGCCGTTGACGGCAATCACCAAGCCGGCAACCGTGGCAATATCTTCGTCCTCATCGACCAGATCGTCTACCCCCAACGCCTGCTGCAACGCATGCACGTCGGTTGAACCTTTCACCAGCCAGCCGTCGCCGTCGATGACAATTTCCGGCGTTTCGTCAGCGTCCGGGAACTCGCCGGCAATCGCCTCCAGTACGTCCAGCGGCGTAACCAGCCCCTGTACGACGCCAAACTCGTTAGTCACGATGACAAAGCTACCGCGGGCGCGGCGCAGCACGCCCAGCAGATTGATCGGGTCCAAAGTTTCCGGGACCACAATCGCCGGCGAGGCGGAAGCCAGAGCGGCAACGTTGTCACCCGCTTCCAGCGCCACCAGCATCTCTTTCGCCCGCACGATACCGATGATTTCATCCAGCTCGCCGCGGCAGACCGGGAACAGGCTGTGCGGTGAAGAGAGCAGCTGACGGCGAATTTCCTCTTCGCTTTGCTCGGCGTTTACCCAGCTAATTTCCCCGCGCGGGGTCATAATGCTGCGCAACGAACGCTGGGCCAGGGTCAGCACGCCGTTAATCATGTAGCGCTCTTCTTCCGCAAACGCGCCTTCGGGGATCGGCACGACGGACGCGCTATCGCTATCATGCGCCGCGGCGCTTTGCTTACGCCCGCCCATCAGACGGAGGATCGCATCGGCAGTGCGCGCGCGCAGAGGCAGGGTCGATTGATGACGAATAAAGTTACGGCGCGCAATCTGGTTAAAGAACTCGATGGTTATCGAGAAGCCAATCGCGGCGTACAGGTAACCTTTCGGTATATGGAAACCAAAACCTTCAGCCACCAGGCTCAGGCCGATCATCAGCAGGAAGCTCAGACAGAGCACTACCACCGTCGGATGCTGGTTGACAAAATTAGTCAACGGCTTCGAAGCCAGCAGCATCACCGCCATCGCGATCACCACCGCCGCCATCATCACCGGCAGGTGGTTAACCATCCCGACCGCGGTAATCACGGCGTCCAGCGAGAACACGGCGTCCAGTACCACGATTTGTAGTACCACCACCCAGAAGCTGGCATAGCCTTTACCATGACCGGAGTCATGCTGGCGGTTCTCCAGCCGTTCATGCAGTTCGGTGGTCGCCTTAAACAGCAGGAATATCCCCCCGAGCAGCATGATCAGGTCGCGTCCTGAAAACGAGAAATCGGCAACGCTGAAAAGCGGTTTCGTCAGGGTCACCATCCACGAAATAACCGACAGCAGACCCAGGCGCATAAACAGCGCCAGCGAGAGGCCGATCAGGCGCGCCTTGTCCCGCTGCTTTGGCGGCAGCTTGTCGGCAAGGATGGCGATAAACACCAGGTTGTCGATACCCAGTACGATTTCAAGGACGACAAGCGTCAGCAAACCGGCCCAAATAGAGGGATCCATTAAGAATTCCATGAGCAGCTCCAGTTAACGGCAGGCGTAGTCATCGCTGTGTCATGCACAGACGAGACACTTGTTGCTGGTGAAAAGACGTAGCAGGTGGCGGCGGCAAACGCGTGCCGGAAGGTGAAAAGACGTCGGTGACGGTCCATATAGCGGGCTATGCCCTATACTCCTGAGTAATTAAACGGAACGTAAACATAGCAAAATATAGAGCATAATTGGAAAAAATTTACCTGTCTTTGCAATAGCTAAGAGTATTTTTTGCGCTGCAAAATAATTACCAACAGATGCATAATTAGCGGAGCTTCATCACATTAATTATTTTTTCACTGTCTAAAATAATTCGCTGTAGTAATTACTTTATATCTTACACCCTTACTGAATCGATTTTGTTCGCAAGAGTGATTCAGGATGTATCAGAACAGATGATGCATTCACGATTATAAAGGAGGTAGCAAGTGACGATTGCTATTGTAATAGGCACACATGGTTGGGCTGCAGAACAGCTGTTAAAAACGGCAGAAATGCTGCTGGGCGAACAGGAAAACGTTGGCTGGATTGATTTCGTCCCTGGCGAAAACGCGGAAACGTTAATCGAAAAGTACAACGCTCAGCTGGCAAAGCTGGATACAGCAAAAGGCGTGTTATTTCTCGTCGATACATGGGGAGGCAGCCCGTTTAACGCGGCCAGCCGCATTGTCGTCGATAAAGAACATTATGAAGTCATCGCGGGCGTTAATATTCCGATGCTGGTCGAAACGCTGATGGCGCGTGACGACAACCCGTCGTTCGATGAGCTGGTTGCCCTGGCGGTAGAAACCGGTCGCGAAGGCGTTAAGGCGCTGAAAGCGAAGCCGGTGGAAAAGGCCGCCCCTGCTCCGGTTCAGGCGGCTGCCCCGAAAGCGGCTGCGCCATTGAAGCCAATGGGTCCAAACGACTACATGGTTATCGGGCTTGCGCGTATCGATGACCGTTTAATCCACGGCCAGGTCGCCACTCGCTGGACTAAAGAAACCAACGTTTCCCGCATTATCGTCGTCAGCGACGAAGTTGCGGCGGATACCGTACGTAAAACGCTGCTGACTCAGGTTGCTCCTCCGGGCGTTACCGCCCACGTTGTAGACGTCGCGAAAATGATCCGCGTCTATAACAACCCTAAATACGCAGGCGAGCGCATTATGCTGCTGTTCACTAACCCAACGGACGTTGAACGCGTGGTTGAAGGCGGTGTGAAAATCACCAGCGTCAACATCGGCGGCATGGCTTTCCGCCAGGGTAAAACGCAGGTGAACAACGCCATTTCGGTCGATGAGAAAGATATCGAAGCGTTCAAAAAGCTGAATGCCCGCGGTATCGAACTGGAGGCCCGCAAAGTTTCCACCGACCAGAAACTGAAAATGATGGATCTGATCGCCAAGGTGAAATAAGTCACCCCGCGGATCGCAACGCAATTTTCAACTTAAGACTTAATCAACAGGAGAAGTACAATGGAGATTACCTTTCTTCAGATTGTGCTGGTGTTCATCGTCGCGTGTATTGCGGGTATGGAGTCGGTACTTGATGAATTTCAGTTCCACCGTCCTCTGGTGGCCTGTACGCTGATTGGCGCCGTTCTCGGGGATATGAAAACCGGTATTATTATCGGTGGTACCCTGGAAATGATCGCCCTGGGCTGGATGAACATCGGTGCGGCCGTTGCGCCGGATGCCGCCCTTGCTTCCATCATCTCTACCGTTCTGGTTATCGCCGGCCATCAAAGCATCGGTGCCGGTATCGCGCTGGCAATCCCGCTGGCCGCGGCAGGCCAGGTTCTGACCATTATCGTTCGTACCATCACCGTTGCCTTCCAGCACGCGGCGGATAAGGCCGCGGAGAATGGAAACCTGACGGCCATATCCTGGCTGCACGTTTCATCGCTGTTCCTGCAGGCCATGCGTATCGCTATCCCTGCCGTTATCGTGGCGATTTCCGTCGGCACCAGCGAAGTACAGGGTATGCTGAACGCCATTCCAGAAGTGGTTACCGGCGGTCTGAACATCGCGGGCGGCATGATCGTGGTCGTCGGTTACGCGATGGTCATCAATATGATGCGCGCAGGCTACCTGATGCCGTTCTTCTACCTGGGCTTTGTTACCGCCGCGTTCACCGATTTCAACCTGGTTGCTCTGGGTGTAATTGGTACCGTGATGGCGGTGCTCTACATCCAGCTGAGCCCGAAATACAACCGCGTAGCGGGTGCGCCTGTGCAGGCTGCTGGTAATAACGATCTCGACAACGAACTGGACTAACAGGTGAGCGAAATGGTTGATATGACTAAAAATACCACCGAGAAAAAACTGACTCAGAGTGATATTCGTGGCGTGTTCATTCGTTCTAACCTGTTCCAGGGTTCATGGAACTTCGAACGTATGCAGGCGCTGGGCTTCTGCTTCTCCATGGTGCCGGCTATTCGTCGCCTGTATCCGGAGAACAACGATGCGCGTAAACAGGCGATTAAGCGTCACCTTGAGTTCTTTAACACCCATCCCTACGTTGCGGCGCCGGTTCTCGGCGTAACGCTGGCGATGGAAGAGCAGCGTGCTAACGGCGCAGAGATCGACGATGGTGCTATCAACGGTATCAAAGTTGGTCTGATGGGCCCGCTGGCCGGCGTGGGCGACCCTATCTTCTGGGGTACCGTTCGTCCGGTGTTCGCCGCGCTGGGCGCAGGTATCGCCATGAGCGGCAGTCTGCTCGGGCCTCTGCTGTTCTTTATCCTGTTTAACGCGGTGCGTCTGCTGACCCGTTATTACGGCGTAGCGTACGGTTACCGTAAAGGTATCGATATCGTTAAAGATATGGGCGGCGGCTTCCTGCAGAAACTGACCGAGGGGGCGTCAATTCTCGGCCTGTTTGTCATGGGGGCATTGGTTAACAAGTGGACGCACGTGAACATCCCGCTGGTGGTTTCCACCATCACCGGTCAGGATGGCCAGACGCGCGTGACCACCGTGCAGACTATCCTTGACCAGCTGATGCCGGGCCTGGTGCCGCTGCTGCTGACCTTCGCCTGTATGTGGCTGCTGCGCAAGAAAGTTAACGCCCTGTGGATCATCGTTGGCTTCTTCGTCATCGGTATCGCGGGCTACGCTGTCGGCCTGCTGGGCCAGTAATCTACACGCTGTGCGCCGGGGGCTTGCCCCCGGCTTTTTTATTTGGAGGATGGATGACAATCACGGACCTGGTGTTAATCCTGTTTATTCTCGTTCTGCTCGCGTTTGCGATTTACGATCAGTTCATCATGCCGCGCCGCAATGGCCCCGTTTTGCTGGCTATCCCCCTGCTCCGCCGCAATCGCGTCGATGGCATTATCTTCGTCGGCCTCATTGCTATCCTGATTTATAACAATATTGCCAGCCAGGGCGAACTTATCACCACCTGGCTATTATCTGCCCTGGCCTTGATGGGGTTATATCTTTTCTGGATCCGTTCACCCAAAATCATCTTCAAAAAAGAAGGCTTTTTTTTCGCCAATATCTGGATCGAATATAAGCGTATTAAAGAGATGAATTTATCGGAAGATGGCGTGCTGGTCATGCAATTAGAGCAGCGTCGCCTGCTAATTCGCGTACAAAATATCGACGACCTGGAAAAAATATACAAACTTCTCATTTCAACTCAATGAGTTACAAATATAGCCTGCGCTATATTTTGTCATTCCCCGGCGAATGGAATATAGCCGCGGCTATATTCCATTCGTTTAATTCGCCGATATTTATTAACGAATTATTCACTTCTAAATTTAAATGAAAATCGTTATCATTTGGTTAGCAAAATAACCTGACTCCGTTATTGTTTTATATTCTAAAATTATGTTAAGGTTGCGCCCGTCGTTGGGGAGTAGCCAATTTTCTGCCTGCCAGAAAATGTACGTGTCAACATACTCGTTGCAAAACGTGGCACGTACGGGTTGAAGAAGAACGTCTTCAATCAGGCGAGACCATAGACGCATCGCTGCTGTACGCGGCGCCTCATCTTCAGGATGGGCTGCGTATTTTTACTGGGGGCGGCGATGTGTCATATGGATTATCCCCGGTCAGGACGCTCTCATGAATGTATCCGCTACAATTCTTCTTGCCTTCGGCATGTCCATGGACGCCTTCGCGGCCTCTATTGGCAAAGGCGCCACTCTCCATAAACCTAAATTTTCTGAAGCCCTGCGCACGGGTCTCATCTTTGGCGCTATCGAAACGCTCACGCCGCTGGTCGGTTGGGGAATGGGGATGCTTGCCAGCCAGTTCGTTCTCGAGTGGAACCACTGGATTGCCTTTGTGCTGCTGGTGTTTCTCGGCGGTCGAATGGTTATCGAAGGGTTTCGCGGCGGCAACGACGACGACTGCGAAACTCCGCGACGCCACGGTTTCTGGCTGCTGGTGACCACCGCATTCGCTACCAGCCTTGACGCCATGGCCGTCGGCGTTGGCCTGGCGTTTCTGCAGGTCAACATTATCGCCACCGCGCTGGCTATCGGCTGCGCCACGCTGATAATGTCGACGCTCGGTATGATGGTGGGACGTTTTATCGGCCCGCTGCTCGGCAAACGGGCGGAAATCCTCGGCGGTATCGTGCTGATTGGCATCGGCGCCCAGATCCTCTGGAGCCATTTCGCCGGCTGATCCTCAGGCGTCGCGCTGCCAGCAGTGAATGGCAAAATCGGTCTGGCAGCCGAATCCCACCTGTTGACGCAGCGCTTCCCGAACCGGCGGCTTAGCCCGCCACGCAAACGGCGTCATTTGCAGTAAAGCTTCCGCCTCGCTGCCGTTAAGCTGCATCGGATAGGCCAGCTGCTGCTGGTGACGTAGCGTAAACCCTGCCATCTCTTCCGCGTTTTGCTCGTGCAAACGCACTTCGTCGTATATCAACCCTTTCAGCTCCATCAGGTGACGAGGCCCCGGCGTCGCGGTGATGACCCAGCCGCCGGGGCGGACAACGCGCGCCAGCTCAACGGCATTGCAGGGGGCGTAAATACGTACTATCGCATCCAGGCTTGCATCCTCAAACGGTAAACGCTGGCTGGAGGCGACGCAAAAGTTGACCTGCGGGTACCGTTTTGCCGCCGCGCGGATAGCGGATTTCGACACGTCCAGACCCCAGCTGCGGCTGGCGATGGCGGCAAAAGCGTGCGTGTAGTAGCCTTCCCCGCAGCCGATGTCCAGTAAATCGGTCGGAGCGAAAGTGTGCAGATAAGCGCAGATCGCGTCGCGAAGCGGCTGATAATGACCCGCATCGAGAAACGCCCGCCGGGCCTGCATCATTTCAGCGCTGTCGCCCGGATCGCGGGAGCGCTTAAACTGCACCGGCAGTAAATTGACGTACCCTTCCTTCGCCAGATCGAACTGATGCCGCTGCGGGCAGATAAAGCTATTATCGCGGCGCTCAAGCGGCGCGTGGCAAAGTGGGCAACTGTAAGACATGGCAACTCCGGTGTGCTGAAAGGGCGAAAGTGTAGCGCTATTCGCCCCTCCAGGCCACCGTTACAGCGCAGGCGGCAGCACGCCGTCATGATGCATGACGATCAGGTTTTCAGAACCCTGCGGCATCCCATCTGGCATCACGTTTTCCAGGCGCAGGACATCGCCCATGATCTGGCTGAATACCGGCGCCGACACTGCTCCACCGTAATACGAACCGTTGCTGGGGTCGTTCATCACCACTACCAGCGCAAATTTTGGGTTACTGGCGGGCGCCACCCCTGCGGTATAGGCCACGTATTTGTCGATATATTTCCCGTCAGGGCCAATTTTCTTGGCGGTACCGGTTTTTACCGCCACCCGATAGTCGCGCACCGCCGCTTTGGTGCCCCCGCCGCCCGGCAAAGCAACGCTCTCCATCATATGTTCGACTTCATGCACAATCTGCTCCGGCATCACTCGGGTGCCCATGACCGGCGGATCGATACGCGTGATCGATAGCGGACGCTCAATACCGTAGCTGCCGATAGTTGCGTAAACGTGCGCCAGCTGAAGCGGCGTAACCATCAGGCCGTAACCGAAGGCGAATGTCGCCCGGTCCAGCTGTCCCCAGTAGCGACGCTGCGGCATCAGCCCGGCGCTTTCACCGGTTAATCCCAGACCGGTAGAGTCGCCGAAACCGAACGCTTTATAGGTATCGATAAGATGTTGAATCGGCATGGCCAGCGACAAATGTGAAACGCCGGTATCGCTGGATTTTTGCAGAATGCCGGTGAGGGACAGCTCAGGGTAGTAACCGACGTCGCGAATACGATGACCGTCGAGGGTAAACGGATGGGTATCCACCACGCTATCCGGCTGAACAATGCCCTGCTGGAGCGCGGTCATCAGCACCAGCGGCTTAACCGTCGACCCCGGCTCGAAAGTATCGCTAATCGCGCGATTGCGGAAATCATCCAGCTTCGCGTCATCGCGATTGTTAGGGTTGAAATCGGGGTAGCTGGCCATCGACAGGATTTCCCCGGTATCAATTTTAATTAATACCGCCGCCCCTGATTCCGCTTTGTTCCAGCGCACGGCGTTATCCAGCGCGTCCTCGGTCACCGTTTGCAGACGCTCATCGATACTGAGCTGCAAATTGTGGGCCGGGACCGCCGGGACTTCGGTGATATTTTCGATGACGTTGCCGTGCCGGTCTTTGCGCACCAGACGGCGCCCGGGCTGACCGGTTAGCTGGGCATTAAAGCTTTTCTCTACCCCCTCGATCCCCTGATTATCGATATTGGTAAAGCCCAGCAGATTAGCCGCAACGTGCCCCGCGGGATAAAAACGACGCGACTCATCGCGCAGATTAATCCCCGGCAGGTGCAGCTTGTCGATCCACTCCGCCTGCTCCGGGTTTATCTGACGCGCCAGATAGAGAAAACGCGCATGAGGATGCGCCTGCACGCGATGGGCAAGCTCGCTAAGGTTGAGGTGTAAAGCTTGCGCCATCGCCTGCCAGCGCGGGCCATACCCGACGCCGCCTTTTGCGAGAGTTGTTTGCGGATCGATCCAGATGGCGCTCACCGGCACGCTAACCGCCAGCGGGCGGCCCTCGCGATCGCTAATCATGCCGCGCTGCACGTCGATAGGCTCTTCGCGCAAGGAGCGCATATCTTCTTGTTTAACCAAATTGTCGGGAGAGACAATTTGCAGCCAGCCTACCCGGGCCAGCAGCAGACCCATACAGCAAAGAATGGCCACGCATAACAACCCAAACCGTAAAGGGGTAAAGTTAGCGGCTGACTTAAGTTTGTTCTTTTGCACCTTAGCTCCATCATTATTTTGCAACCACCTGATTTAACAGATATATACAAAACAGGTTGCTAAACAGTGCTAATAAGGATGTTGTTTTGCAACAAAGCGCAACAGAGGGAGGAAAAATGACATGATTTGCAATAAAGACTAAAAAGCCCCGCGGCTGCGAGGCTTTCTTACAAGATTCAGTGGTCTAAATCAGATAGCAGTTACGTTAACTGCAGCTGGACCTTTCTGGCCGTCCTGAATTTCGAACTCAACGTTCTGGCCTTCAGCCAGAGTTTTGAAGCCGTTACCCTGGATAGCGGAGAAGTGTACGAACACATCTTTGCTGCCATCAGCCGGAGTAATGAAGCCAAAACCTTTAGACTCGTTGAACCACTTAACTTGACCTTTAATCTTTGCCATTTGCAAAATTCCTTAGACTGTTTTCTTCGCCCGTGGGGCACTTACATAGATAAAACTGACACATGACTGCATGAGGCACTAATATAAGGTTCGGCAGAGAAGCGGTATTCAACGACAACGTGTTTACTCAGGACTTCTTTACTGAAAATGCCACACATAAACAGAACTGTACCTCGTTTAACCCGAAAGGTGTTATCACATACTACGTAAATAATGGCAAGCCATTTTTAGACGGCTCTCGATCGCTCGCACAAATTATAAGGGAATCATTTGATCACCTGCACATTTATGCGACTTTGCTTCCTCTGGCTTATCCTTCTCCCTCCGCGCTGGCGCCGCTGAGACGGCCCCCTGCCTGGGAGTTTATCCGCCATTGCTCAATGACTTCAGCTTGCCGGGCCCCGCGTAGAGCCAAACTGCCAATTTTAGGGGGAGTCAGAAATCATTGCATAAAGATGCATTTAAAAGCTCATATCGATAGTTGAAAAATTGCTTTACCGGCCCATGGCATAATATCGAAGCGCGTTAATTGAAGTACTTAAAATATTGTCTATACTTCACGGCAATAATGAACGCCTGATGACAGTCAGGTCTTTCCTGTTCTTTTATTTGATGAATTAAACAAACTAATTAAAGAGAGCATAAACGCGCCGCCTCCGCTTGCCGGTGGGCAGGTTTACGGTCGGAAGAGAATTTATCGATAAGGATACGTTATACACCGGGGGAGATACAGGCGCACACCGTCACGATGTACACCTGACAATCAGATTAGCGCTCTGCGACCAGACGAATGAAGTCGTCGTCGCCTTTCCCCTTCTCGGCGATGGAAGGTTCTGCGGCACTCTCCTTCTCTGGCTCATTGGCCTCGCAGAGACGGCGCAGCAGCGCGTTTTGCCGCTTTTGCTGATCCAGCAGCGCCTGCAGCAGCGCTATCTGCTCATTAGCGCGCGAGCTGGCGCGATTAACAAAAAACCATAACAACAGGCCGACAAGCAACAGCACAACTGAAAGCGCCACGGATGCCAGGCTTACAATCCCAGGATTTAGTAACTCACTCATTTCACCACCTCAAAGAGAAGGCGTTTATTCTACCACCCGCGCGGCAGAAGAAAATCAGTCATATTAAAAATGTCTTACCAGGGAATAAATTTATTGATAGTGCAGATGCCGCTGAAGAACTGTACATCCTGATCGCACATTACGTTAAGCATCTGAGTCCATAGCAGTAAACAACCTGCGATGATGACTATCAGCAAAACCCAGCGTAATTTTTTCACTCCACACTCCGCATCAGTACCAGATGTCGCCAGGATAACATGACCTTCTTAAACCGCGGCTAACTGTAATACGAAAGGCAAGTTTAGGAATCATAGACTTGTTTCAAACGATGTTCATGCCAGAATGGACGCAAGGATAATACAAATAATGAGGCAACAATGCGATTGATCATTCGTACCATTGTGGTGCTGGCTATCTTGTGGATTGGCGTATTATTAAGCGGCTACGGCGTATTAATGGGCAGCAGTGAGAATGCCGGGGGGCTGGGATTGCAGTGTAAATATCTCACGGCTCGCGGCATCAGTACCGCACAATATGTTCATTCCAGCAGCGGTATTATCGGCATTACCGATTGCCCTATCCTGCGAAAAAGCGCCACGGTAGTCGATAACGGCTAGTCACGATCGGGCTACAGACGCTGTAGCCCGATTTACGCACAAGGTCAGAACGGATAATCGTTGTAGCCCATCTGTTCTGAAATTTTACGCGCCGCCGTGTGCAGCATCGCCACGTACTCGTTCAGGCGCTCCTCCGAGAAACGCAGCGTCGGGAAAGAGATACTCAGGCCCGCGATAACCACGCCGAAGCGGTCGAAAACCGGAACCCCGATGCAGCGCAGCCCCTCTTCCTGCTCTTCGTTATCTTCGCCATACCCCTGCTCGCGGACCTTATCGAGAACCGCCAGCAGCGCTTCGGTGCTGGTGATAGTTCTGTCGGTGCTGCGTTTGTACTCCACCCCTTCCAGAATCTGCTCAACCTCGGCACGATCGCGCCAGGCCAGCAGCACTTTACCGATCGCGGTGCTGTACAGCGGGTTACGACGCCCGATGCGCGAATACATGCGCAAATTGTACATTGAGTCGATTTTGTGGATGTAAACAATACTGTCTTCATCCAGGGCGCCCAGGTGGACGGTCTCTTTCGTCAGGCGTGAAAGCTCGCGCATCTGAATATCAGCGCTGCGCACCAAATCAACGTTCTGCAAAGCCCGCGCGCCAAGTTCGAAGAGTTTCAGGGTCAGAGAATATTTCTCGGATTCGCCTTCCTGAGCTACGTATCCCAGCGATTTCATGGTCTGCAAAAAGCGATAAACGGTGCTTTTTGACATCATGACGCGCTGGGACAGTTCGGTAATGCCAATTTCACGCTCTTCGCCAAGCGCCTGCAGAATGCCAAAAACCTTCAATACCGAAGAGACAGAATCTGGCTGTTTATCCAAATCTGCAACTGCCATTTATCACCTCATCGCAACTGTTTTATAAAAATTAGAACCGGTTTTTATTATAAATTCGCATCCCGTTACCCGCAATCGTTCTTCTGCCGATTCGTTACAAATCTGCGACATGCCGCTGAATAATCAATGCTAAAATTATTAACCAGTTAATAGTTCCCGATAAGATACAGACTTCACATGGATAAAAACATCTCCGATGGGCTGCCTTTACCGCAGCGTTACGGCGCCATTCTGACCATTGTATTAGGCCTGGCGATGGCGGTGCTGGACGGCGCTATCGCCAACGTCGCCCTGCCGACCATCGCCAGCGATTTAAACGCATCCCCGGCCTCTTCAATCTGGATAGTCAATGCCTACCAAATCGCTATCGTTATCGCGCTGCTGCCGCTCTCTTTCCTCGGCGATATGGTCGGCTACCGGCGTATTTATAAAATCGGCCTGGTGCTTTTTACCTTTACCTCACTGGCCTGCGCGCTCTCCAGAAGCCTGGAAATGCTGACCCTGGCGCGCGTGGCGCAGGGGCTCGGCGGCGCGGCGCTGATGAGCGTGAACACTGCGCTGATTCGCCTGATTTATCCTCAGCGCTTTCTCGGCCGCGGGATGGGGATCAACTCTTTCGTGGTGGCCGTCTCCTCCGCGGCGGGGCCGACCATCGCCGCCGCGATTCTCTCAATGGCCTCATGGCAATGGCTGTTTCTGATTAACGTTCCGCTGGGGATTATTTCACTGCTTCTCGCGATGCGCTATCTGCCAGCTAACACCGGCCGCAGCAAGGTTACCCGCTTCGACCTGCCGAGCGCCATCATGAATGCCCTCACTTTTGGCTTACTGATTACCGCCCTCGGCGGGTTCGCTCAGGGCCAGTCAGGCGCGCTGGTTGCGGCGGAGGTTATGGCCATGCTGGTTGTCGGGTTCTTTTTTGTCCGCCGCCAGCTCAAAATGCCGGTCCCCCTGCTGCCGGTTGACCTGCTGCGCATTCCGCTATTCTCTCTGTCAATTTGTACGTCGATATGCTCTTTTTGCGCCCAGATGCTGGCGATGGTTTCGCTGCCGTTCTTCCTGCAGTCAATGATGGGGCGTAGCGAGGTGGAAACCGGTCTGCTCCTGACGCCGTGGCCGCTGGCCACTATGGTGATGGCGCCGCTGGCGGGATATTTGATTGAGAAAGTTCACGCCGGGCTGCTGGGCGCGATGGGTCTAATCATCATGGCCTGCGGCCTGTTCGGCCTGGCTTTACTGCCCTCCGCGCCGTCGGACCTGGATATTATCTGGCGAATGGCGCTCTGCGGCGCGGGCTTTGGTCTGTTCCAGTCCCCCAACAATCACACCATCGTCTCGTCAGCGCCGGCTCATCGCAGCGGCGGCGCAAGCGGCATGCTGGGGACCGCGCGCCTGCTTGGACAGAGCACTGGCGCCGCGCTGGTGGCGCTGCTGTTTAACCTGCTGGGCGATAGCGGAACCCACACCGCCCTTTTGCTGGCCGGAACGTTTGCCGTCGTCGCGGCCGCCGTCAGCGGGCTACGCGTCACGCAGCCGCGCGTCAGGCTGTAACGCAAAACCGGCATAAAAAAATCCGCAGCCCGAAGGTTGCGGATTTTTGTTTTCAGGGCCAGACGCGACGGTTATTTCAGGTATTCGCCGCTGCGCAGGGCTTCAATACGTTTATCCAGCGGCGGGTGAGTCATAAACAGCTCGCTCATGGATTTCGCTTTGCCGTTAATGCAGAACGCCATCATGCTGCTGGCCTCCTGCGGCTCATAGCTGGTTTTCAGACGCTGCAGCGCGGCGATCATTTTCTCACGCCCTACCAGCTTCGCTGAACCGGCGTCCGCATGGAACTCGCGGTAGCGGGAGAACCACATGGTGATGATGCTGGCCAGAATACCAAATACCAGCTCCAGCACCGTGGCTACCGCAAAGTAGATCAGCGGGTTGCCGTTGCTGCTTTCACCTTCATCGCGGTTGCCGCCGAGGAAGCCCGCCGCAATCTGCGCGATAACGCGCGAGATAAAGATAACGAAGGTGTTCACTACCCCCTGGATCAGCGTCATGGTGACCATATCACCGTTGGCGATGTGGCTAATCTCATGGGCGATAACCGCTTCCGCTTCATCACGGCTCATGTTCTGCAGCAGCCCGGTACTGACCGCCACCAGCGACGCATCGCGGCGCGCGCCGGTCGCGAAGGCGTTAATATCCGGCGCATGGTAGATAGCGACCTGCGGCATAGCGATACCCGCCTGGCGCGCCTGCTGCGCGACGGTATTCATCAGCCAGCGCTCGGTTTCGTTACGCGGCTGCTCAATGACTTCCCCACCCACCGATTTCAGCGCCATCCATTTCGACATCAGCAGCGAAACGATTGAGCCGCCGAAACCAAACAACAGGGCCATGATCAGCAGCCCGGTCATGCTGCTTGACTGAATTCCCGTCAGGCTCAGCACCAGCCCGAACACCACCATCACTGCCAGGTTGGTCAGCAGGAAAAGCGCGATTCGCATCATAATTTTCTTTTAACCTCGATTTAACAAAACGCACTATGCGATTACCCACATGGTATGGGTAGAACGCCAATTTTCAACCATCAGGCCCTGCTAAGTCACGAGAAAGACACAACTTTACATTTTGTAGCATATTGCTGACGCTGGGCAAAAGCGTTGACATTTTGTTGAAATCAGGCAATGAACGTTGGGAAAGGCGAGAAAGAAAAACGGGCACAACTTAGTGTGCCCGTTGGGGGATTATTTACTGGCCGGAGGCTCTACCGCAGGCCGATCCTTTTCCTCATGGGCCAGGTCGAGCGCAATATGAACCGTTTCATCAAGATACGGGTCAGGCTCCTGGTAATCCTTCGGCAGATCTTCCAGTTTTTTCAGTAGCGGCTTGCCTTCGCGTTTCAGGCGATCGTTAACGCGGGCCAGACGAATCGCATCATCTTCTTCATTCTCCTTTTCACGCTGCGCGTAATTCAGGGAGACGATGTTACGTTTGTCTTTCATCGCGTTATAGCGAGCAATGTCCTTCATGATGTACTGGAACTCAGGATCCTTGGCGATACGGGCATCGTGGCGCTTCAGCAGCTCGGGTCCGAACGGCGTCAGGTCACCATACTTCACGAAAGTTGCCGCATTGACGCTATCCCACGGCAGCGCGTTATCTTCATACTGCTCGCCGGTTTCACGCTCTTCGGTTCCGGTCGGCATCATGATGTCTGGCGTCACACCCTTGCGCTGAGTACTGCCGCCGTTAATACGGTAGAATTTCTGGATGGTGTACTGTACGGACCCCAGCGCCGGCCAGTCAGGGCGCAGCATCTGATCGTAAATGCGGTTCAGCGAACGATACTGCTGGACGGTCCCCTTGCCAAAGGTCGGCTCACCGACGATCAGCGCTCGGCCATAGTCCTGCATCGCGGCGGCGAAAATTTCAGAAGCCGAGGCGCTGAAACGGTCGACCAGCACCACCAGCGGGCCTTTGTAGTACACCACGCCGTCGGTATCGCTGTCTTCACGCACCTTACCGTTATTATCGCGAACCTGGACAACCGGGCCGGATGGAATAAACAGGCCAGAAAGCGAAACCGCTTCGGTCAGCGCCCCGCCGCCGTTGCTGCGCAGATCGATAACGATGCTGCTAACGTTCTGTTTCTCCAGTTTCTGCAGCTGAACCTTGACGTCGTCCGTCAGGCCAACATAGAAACCCGGAATATCCAGCACGCCAACCTTCTCTTTGCCGACGGTTTTGACTGACATCTTAACCGCGCGGTCTTCAAGACGAATGCGTTCGCGCGTGAGGGTCACAATCCGCGTTTTCGCGCCTTTACCCGCCGGGAGAATTTCCAGACGAACCTTGCTGCCCTTGGGACCTTTAATCAGCGCCACGACATCATCAAGACGCCAGCCGATGACATCAACCATGCCTTTACCCGGCTGCCCAACGCCAACGATACGGTCGCCCACGCTGATGGATTTACTCTTCGCCGCAGGACCACCGGCCACCAGTGAGTTGATCACCGTGTAGTCGTCATCCATCTGCAGTACCGCGCCGATACCTTCGAGAGACAGGCTCATTTCGGTGTTGAACTGTTCGGTATTGCGCGGAGAGAGATAGTTCGTATGCGGGTCGATTTCACGCGCAAAGGCGGTCATCGCCAGCGAGAAAACGTCTTCACTATTGGTTTGCGCCAGACGGCGAATGGCAAACTTGTAGCGACGGGTTAGGGTCTCGCGAATCTCTTTATCATCTTTGCCAGCCAGCTTGAGGCTGAGCTGATCAAACTTCACCTTGGCATCCCACAGCGCATTCAGCTCGGCCTCATCTTTCGGCCAGGGAGACTTGCTGCGGTCAAGGTTGAAGTTGTCATTGCCGGTAAAGTCCATCGGACGTTCCAGCACTTTCAATGCATATTGATAACGCTCAAATCGACGCTTCTGCGCCAGGTTATACAGGTCGTAAAAAACGTCCAGCTTCCCGCTGCGCAGCTCATCGCCGATTTGATTCTTTTTCGCGGCAAACTGGGCCACGTCGCTGGCTAACAGCACGTTATGGCTGTAGTCGAGCAGGTTCAGGTAGCGATCGAAAATTTTTGCCGAAAAGGCATTATCAAGATCGAACTGCCGGTAGTGAGAGCGGGTAAAGCGCGATGTGACGCGCTCGCTCACCGTCGCGTGCTGCGGCTCTTCTTTCAGCACGGGGATTTGATCGATCCGGGTGATATCGTCCACGGCGAATGACTGGCCTGCGATTACCAGCAGGCCCGCCAACGCGGTGAGCTTAAAGAATTTGTTCATGCCTGGCCCGGCCTCCGTTTCAGAACACCAGGTGTTCTGCGCGTACAATCATTGACATACCAGAAGTCAGCTGTACACGAACGCCATCTTTGGTGATTTCCAGGACGGTGGCGTCCATTGCATTATTGCCTGCTTTCACCTTCAGTGCCTGGCCAACGGTCAATACAGACACATCTGATACAGGGGTATGACGCTCTTCGCGCGGCGCTTTGGCTGCTGCTGCCGGGCGAGGTTTACGCTGCTCAGCGCCGTCTTTACGACGCGCCTGAGGCTGAGGACGTGGTTTACGCTCGCGACGTGCCCCCTCTTCCGGCTGGCCTGCTGCGGCAGCGGCTTCGCGTTTTTTGGCCTGCTGCGCTTCGCGCTGCGCCTGGACGCGGGCTTTTGCTTCTTCAAGCTGCTGACGGGCATGAGCGACGTGCTGCTCTTCCAGTTCGCCGCACGGGTTGCCGTCAAGGTCAACGCGGACTGCGCCAGGCTTAACGCCGTACAGGTAGCGCCAGCTCGAAGTATAAAGACGCAAAGCAGCGCGAAGTTGGGTTTTGCTGAGATTCATCTCTCCGCCAACGCGCTCAACGAGATCCTGAAAAATACCGACTTTCAGGGGGCGAGCTTCGCCTTCAGCGCTAAAACACTGAGGGAAACGTTCGGCCAGAAACGCAATGACTTCTTTACTGCTATTCAACTTAGGTTGATTTTCCATGAAATTTCCTGATTACAACGGACGTAGCCAACAAGCCGCAGGCATGAACAGGCGTCATTATAATGACGTCATCGGTAAATGCTACGTTATCCGTTGATTATCCTGCGACGCGGGTGAATATTTTTTGATAATCAGTCGCAGAAATGAGTTTTTCCAGATGCGCGACCAGTTCTGCCAGTCCCTGCTCATCTTCAGCGGTGAAGCGGGAATGCGCCGTGCTATCGATATCCAGGACGCCGATAGTTTGATTGTTCACCCGTAACGGGAAGACAATTTCCGAATTACTGGCGGCGTCACAGGCGATGTGCCCATCAAACGCGTGAACATCCTCTACCCGCTGCACGCGATTCTGCGCGACGGCAGTCCCGCATACGCCGCGTCCGACCGGAATCCGCACGCAGGCCAGCTTGCCCTGGAACGGGCCAAGCACCAGCGTGTCACCTTCCAGAAGATAGAAACCGGCCCAGTTCACGTCGGTCAGCCGCTCGAACAGCAGCGCGCTGGTATTTGAAATCATCGCCAGAAAACTGGTTTCGCCTGCCATTAACGCCTGAAAATCGCGGTTCAAATCCGCGTAGAATTCTGATTTGTTCATTATTTGGTCGCTTAGTTGTCTTACTACCTTACACTTACAGCCTAATAAAATAAGCTTTAAATGCATTCATGCTCAAGATGAATTCATTCCTGAGTTAAGATAGAGAGATACACTCATTTCTGTAAGCTATAAATGCCACTAAAAACACCCAGGATTACGCCAGCAAAAAAAATGATCGTCTACTCGGTCAGCGCCCCCGTTGAGCACGCTCACTATCAGCGCTGTCCGCAGTGCGACCTGCTGTTTCGTTTACCGGTCCTTAAAAAGAATCAAAGCGCCTGGTGTCCCCGCTGCAACGCCAAAGTGCGCGATGGCCGCGACTGGTCGCTTACCCGGCTGGGCAGCATGGCAATCGCGATGCTGCTGCTGATGCCTTTTGCCTGGAGCGAACCGCTGCTGCGTTTGCATCTGCTGGGCGTGCGTATCGACGCTAACGTCCTTCAGGGCATCTGGCAAATGACCGGCCAGGGCGATCCGCTCACGGCGGCGATGGTGCTATTTTGCGCGGTCGTGGCGCCGGTGCTGCTGGTGGTCTCAATCGCCTATCTGTGGCTGGGCAACGTGCTGGGCATGAATCTGCGCCCGATACTGCTGATGCTGGAGCGGCTCAAAGAGTGGGTGATGCTGGATATTTACCTGGTCGGCATCGGCGTCGCCTCCATTAAGGTGCAGGATTACGCCTTCCTGCAGCCGGGCATCGGGCTTATCGCCTATATCTCCCTCACCCTGCTCAGTATCCTGACGCTTATCCATATGAACGTGGAGGAGCTCTGGGAGCGTTTTTACCCCCAGCGCCCGGCGCTGCGGCCGGATGAAAACCTGCAGGTTTGCCTCGGCTGCCATTATACCGGCCATCGCGATTCGCGCGGCCGCTGCCGTCGCTGCCACACTCCCCTGCGCCACAGACGCCGCCAGAGCCTGCAAAAGAGCTGGGCTGCGCTGATTGCGTCAATGGTTTTCCTGCTGCCTGCCAACCTGCTGCCGATCTCGATTATCTACGTCAACGGCGCGCGTCAGGATGACACCATCCTTTCCGGCATTATGTCGCTGGCCAGCAGCAACGTCGCTATCGCCGGCGTCGTGTTCATCGCCAGTATTCTGGTCCCATTCACCAAAGTAATTGTATTGTTTACGCTGCTGGTCAGCATACAATTCAAGTGTGAACAGGGGTTACGTACCCGCATCCTGCTACTGCGGCTGATTACCTGGATCGGCCGCTGGTCTATGTTGGATCTTTTTGTCATCGCATTAACCATGTCGCTGATCAACCGCGATCAGCTCCTCGCGTTTACGATGGGGCCCGCCGCGGTCTATTTTGGCGCCGCGGTAATATTAACTATCCTTGCTGTTGAATGGCTGGACAGCCGCTTACTTTGGGACGCACATGAGTCAGGAAACGCCCGCTTCGCCGACTGAAGCCAAAATTAAAACTAAACGCCGTATCTCGCCATTTTGGCTGCTGCCGGTCATCGCGCTGCTGATTGCCGGCTGGCTGATATGGACCAGCTACCAGGATCGCGGTACGACGATCGTTATCGACTTCCAGTCCGCTAACGGTATCGTCCCTGGCCGCACGCCTATCCGCTATCAGGGGGTAGAAGTCGGTACGGTGGAGAACATCTCGCTGAGTAAAGATCTGAGCAAAATTGAGGTTTCCGCCAGCGTCAAGGGCGATATGAAAGATGCGCTGCGCAAGGAGACGCAGTTCTGGCTGGTAACGCCGAAGGCTTCTCTCGCCGGCGTGTCCGGCCTGGATGCGCTGGTGGGCGGTAACTATATCGGCATGATGCCCGGCCAGGGCGAGCCCGAGGATCACTTTGTCGCCCTCGATACCCAGCCGAAGTACCACATCAACAACGGCGAGCTGATGATTCATCTCAAGTCAGCGGACTTGGGTTCGTTAACCAGCGGCTCGCTGGTCTATTTCCGCAAAATTCCGGTCGGCCGGGTATATGACTACGCCATTAATCCGAACAATCAGGGCGTCACCATTGATGTGCTGATCGAGCGGCGTTTCACCAACCTGGTGAAAAAAGAGAGCCGTTTCTGGAACGTATCCGGCGTGAAGGCGGACGTCAGCCTGAGCGGAGCGAAAGTCCAGCTGGACAGCCTCTCGGCGCTGGTGAACGGCGCTATCGCCTTTGATTCCCCGGATGATTCTCCACAGGCTCAGCAAAACACGGATTATCACTTATACGAAGACCTGGCGCACAGCCAGCGCGGCGTGGTGGTTAAACTGGATCTCCCGGATGGCGCAGGCTTAAAAGCGGGCTCTACGCCGCTGATGTACCAGGGCCTGGAGGTCGGCCAGCTCAGTAAGCTGAATCTCAATGCCGACGGGAAAGTGACCGGCGAAATGACCGTCGACCCGAGCGTCGTCAGCCTGCTGCGCGAGAAGACGCTGATTCAGATGAAGAAGCCAAAAATCTCGCTGGATAACCCCAGCGTCAGCGCCCTGCTGACCGGCACCACCTTCGAGCTGGTCCCCGGCGAGGGTGAACCCCGCAACCAGTTTGCGGTGCTGCCTGCCGATAAATCCATTCTGGAAGAGCCGGATGTCGCGACCGTCACGCTCACCGCGCCGGAAAGCTACGGCATCGACGCCGGGCAGCCGCTGATTCTGCACGGCGTGCAGATTGGCCAGGTTCTGGAGCGCAAGCTGAACGCCGATGGCGTCACGTTCCAGGTGGCGGTGATGCCGGAGTACCGTTCTCTGGTACGCGGCGATAGCAAATTCGTGGTCAACAGCCGCATCGACGTTAAAGTCGGCATCGATGGCGTGGAGTTCCTCGGGGCCAGCGCCAGCGAATGGGTCAGCGGCGGGATCCGCATTATCCCGGGCGACAAAGGGGCGATGCAAAGCCGCTATCCGCTGTACGCGAACCAGGAAAAGGCGCTGGAAAACAGCATGAGCGATCTGCCGACCACCACGCTTACGCTCTCAGCCGAGACGCTGCCGGACGTGCAGGCAGGCTCCGTGGTGCTGTACCGTAAATTTGCGGTCGGGGAAATCATCACCGTGCAGCCGCGCAAGAACGCCTTTGAGATCAATATCCATATCAAGCCGGAATATCGCCATCTGCTGACCAGCAACAGCGTGTTCTGGGCCGAGGGCGGCGCGAAAGTGCAGCTTAACGGTAGCGGCCTGACGGTGCAGGCATCCCCGCTCTCCCGCGCGCTGAAGGGCGCGATTAGCTTTGATAACCTCAGCGGCGCCAGCGCTAGCGCGCGGATCGATAACAAACGCGTGCTGTATGCGTCAGAAACCGCCGCCCGCGCGGTGGGTGGGCAGATAACCCTGCACGCCTTCGACGCCGGTAAAATCGCCGAAGGGATGCCAATTCGCTACCTGGGGATTGATATTGGCCAGATCCAGTCGCTGAATTTAATTACCGCGAAAAACGAAGTGCAGGCGAAAGCGGTTCTTTACCCGGAATACGTCAATACCTTTGCCCGCGCCGGGACGCGTTTCTCGGTAATTACGCCGCAGATATCCGCGGCGGGCGTCGAACATCTGGATACCCTTTTCCAGGCCTATATCAACGTCGAGCCGGGACGCGGTGCGCCGCGCCGTGATTTCGAAATTCAGGAAACCACGATCAGCGATTCACGTTATATCGACGGCCTGAGCATTATCGTCGAAGTACCGGAAGCGGGTTCGCTGGGTATCGGCACGCCGGTGCTGTTCCGCGGGCTCGAAGTCGGCACGGTGACCGGTCTGATGCTCGGTTCGATGTCGGATCGCGTGATGGTACAGCTGCGTATCAGCAAGCGTTATCAGTATCTGGTGCGCAACAACTCGGTGTTCTGGCTGGCTTCCGGCTATAGCCTCGACTTTGGCCTGATTGGCGGGGTGGTGAAAACCGGTACCTTTAATCAGTTCATTCGCGGCGGCATCGCGTTTGCGACGCCTCCGGGTACGCCGCTGGCGCCGAAAGCGCAGGATGGCAAACACTTCCTGCTGCTGGAGAGCGAACCGAAAGAGTGGCGCGAATGGGGCACCGCCCTGCCGCGCTAAGCATAACAGGCTCCGGTGTCCGCCGCCGGAGCCTTTATGGTAAACTACGCCCCCTTTTTTCGTTGTGGTGCGCTCCCCGTGGCTCAAAACGCTGTCTATCTTCCTGAAGAATTCCTCGCTCAAATGCGTGCGGCAATGCCGACGCATCTCTCTTTTGACGACTTTATCGCCGCCTGCCAGCGCCCGCTGCGGCGAAGCATTCGCGTCAATACGCTGAAAATCACGGTGGCTGATTTTTTGCAGCTGGTCGCCCCCTACCGCTGGCAGCTCACGCCGGTTCCGTGGTGCGAAGAGGGTTTCTGGATCGAGCGTGAAGATGAAGACGACCTGCCGCTGGGCAGCACGGCCGAGCACCTTAGCGGGCTGTTTTACATTCAGGAAGCCAGCTCCATGCTGCCGGTCGCCGCGCTGTTTGCCAACGGACAGATGCCGAAGCGGGTGATGGACGTCGCCGCCGCGCCGGGTTCTAAAACCACGCAAATCGCCGCCCGCATGGGTAATGAAGGCGGCATTCTGGCCAATGAATATTCCGCCAGCCGGGTTAAAGTCCTGCACGCCAACATCAGCCGCTGTGGAATCAGCAACGTGGCGCTGACCCATTTCGATGGTCGGGTATTCGGCGCCGCGCTGCCGGAATGCTTTGACGCGATCCTGCTCGACGCCCCCTGCTCCGGCGAAGGGGTAGTACGTAAAGATCCCGATGCGCTGAAAAACTGGTCGCCGGAAAGCAACGCGGAAATTGCGGTGACCCAGCGCGAGCTGATTGACAGCGCGTTTCACGCCCTTCGCCCCGGCGGGACGCTGGTTTACTCCACCTGTACCCTGAACCGGCAAGAAAACGAAGAGGTGGTCAACGGGCTGCTGGCGCGCTATCCGCAGGCGGTAGAAGTCGTGCCGCTCGGTTCACTGTTCCCGCAGGCCAGCGAAGCCCTCACCGAGGAGGGCTTCCTGCACGTCTTCCCGCAGATTTTTGACTGCGAAGGGTTCTTCGTCGCCCGTTTACGTAAAACCGCGGCCATCGATCCGCTTCCGGCGCCGGGTTATAAAGTGGGGAAATTCCCCTTCACGCCGCTTAAAACCCGCGAATCCGCCGCCGTGATTGCCGCCGCCGCCGCCGTCGGTTTGCAGTGGACCGCCGACCATACGCTCTGGCAGCGCGATAAAGAAATCTGGTTATTCCCACAGGCGCTCGAAGCGTTATTCGGCAAAGTGCGCTTTTCCCGCATCGGCATCCGGCTCGCCGAAACCCATAACAAAGGCTACCGCTGGCAGCACGAAGCGGTGATTGCGCTTGCCGCGCCGGCCGCTCCCCTGGCGCTGACGGAGGCCGAAGCGGAAGAGTGGTATCGCGGTCGCGATATCTATCCTGAAACGCTCCCGCAGAAGGATGATGCGATTGTCACCTATCAGGGCGCGCCGATCGGGCTGGCGAAAAAAGTCGGGTCGCGTTTAAAAAATAGCTATCCCCGCGAACTGGTGCGTGACGGTAAGCTTTTTAGCAAAAAAGCGTGATGGCGCGTCGAAAAACAGCATTTTTTCACTGGCGCTTTACGCCCGTTTGTCTACGCTGAAAAATGGCGGCCTTAACTGGTCGTACCACAACTCAGCAGACAAACGGGGTGAATTTATGGCCAAAACTAACGTACGTATCGGCGCGTTTGAGATAGACGACGCCGAACTGCACGGCGAACAGCAGGGAGAGCGAACGTTAAGCATCCCCTGCAAATCCGATCCGGATTTATGTATGCAGCTTGATGCATGGGACGCGGACACCAGCGTACCCGCCATACTTGATGGTGAACATTCCGTCCTCTACCGTAAGCACTACGATCGCCAGTCCGATGCCTGGGTCATGCGCCTCGCCTGACTCAATTGAACCCGTCGCCTGAGACGGGTTATTTATTTCCCCGCTTCTCCGTCATCTCCTACACTTAACGCTATGTTTTTCAGGATATGAGGCTCGGATGTTTGCCTTAGTGCTGTTTATTTGTTACCTGGACGGCGGCTGTGAAGATATCGTTGTCGATGTTTACGATAACGAGCGGCAGTGCACAACGGCCATGGACGATCAGCGGATACGCCACGGCGGCTGCTTTCCGGTAGAAGATTTTATCGATAGTTTCTGGCTTCCCGCCCGAGAATACAGCGATTTTTAGCCTGCCAGCTGTAGCGCCACCAGGGTTAGCTCTCCACCAAACACGGCCCCCGTATCGATATAGTGCTGGTTATCGCTGTCGTAGCGTCGTTTCAGCGGCGTATGGCCGAACCAGAAATGGTCTGCGCCGGCAATCGCGCCGTGACGCCCGGCGAGGTGGTCGGTAAGACGCTGCCGACGCCACAGCACCTGGTGCTCATCGACAGCGCGCTGCCAGCGATAAACCGCGGCGGGGTAATCAGCGTGGGCAATCACGTGCACCTGCTCACCGCTGTGGAGTTCAATAATCAACGGCAGTCGGCGGCAGCGGGCAATAAGCGCCGTAAGGCGTTGCTTTTGGCTCGCCGCACGCTGCGTATACCAGTCGCCTCCGTTCATCTCCCAGAGCCTCATATCGCCGTCGGCAAGCGCCTCCAGCGCCATCTGTTCATGGTTTCCACGCACCGCGTAAACCCAGCGATAGCGCAGTAAATCCAGACACTCCGCGCTTTGTGGCCCACGATCGATCAGATCGCCCACCGAAAGAAGCAGATCCTGGTAAGGGTCAAACTTGCGCTCACGAAGGGCCGCCATCAGGCGTGCGAAACAGCCGTGCAGGTCGCCCACCAGCCAGATATTACGCCAGTCGCAACCGTAAATACGCTGATACATATTTCGTCCTCCTCGCATAATTATAGGAAAACCCTGCGGCTTCACCGCCCGTAAATTGGCACCTCAATCGATTTTAAACGAAAGCCAAATATAGTCCGGCCGGGCATTAAGCTCCCCACGATATATCCATAGAATAGAGGCTAAATAACACCGAGGTATTCATCGTGACGGATAACAGCCTGCATTCAGCCAGCGTAGTTGAGCGACGCCCAAATCTCATTGCCGATCTGGTGATGGGCCGGATCACCCCCGCCCCCATCTGGCAACAACGTCATTACCGGCTTAAGTTTTTACTGCGCACGGCATTATTTTATGCGCCAACGCGCGGCATGCTGGAGAGCCTGTCAGCGCGTGCGGATTTTAATCAGCTGCTCGCCGCTCAGGTGACGCTGCCGGGCAAAGTCCATCGCCAGTATTTAACCCGCGGGTTAAACGCCAGCCAGCGCGCTCAGGCCATTATCAGCCACTATCAGTTCGTTGATTCCCTGGGCGCCTCGCGCCTCGCCGGGGCCATGACCGCAGCGAAAGATGTGCCGCTGCTTGAGCTGACAGGCAAAGACGACAGCCGGTTTACGCTCTCCGCTTCCTCGGCGGGCAAAGCCGAACGCGAGGGCGAAACGACGCTGTGGCTGCGCGATAGCGATGAGATTGTGCTTGCCAGCGCGACCTTTAGCGTCACCCGCCAGCAGGAGCAATGGCAGTTGACTATCGGCGGCCTGCAGGGGCCGCGCAGCACCGTTCCGCACGAAGTGATTAAACGGGCGACCCGCGCCTGTTACGGCCTGTTCCCGAAACGCCTGCTGATGGAATTTATCTGGTTAATGGCGGCGCGTTGCAACATTCATCACATTTACGGGGTCAGCGACAGCGGCCACGTCTTCCGCGCGCTGCGCTATCGGCTGAGTAAAGGGCGCCATTTTCACGCCAGCTATAATGAGTTCTGGCACTCTATCGATGGGGTCGCCGACGGCGCCTGGCGCTGGCGCCTGCCGCTGCAGCTGGAAAGAAAGACGCTTGAGAGCATCGCCAGTAAGAAACGCGCCGAATATCGTCGCCGCTTCCAGCTGCTGGATGATATGGCCGCTCAGATGGCGATACTCATGGATTAGCTCTCCCGCCGCTTCGCCAACGCCGTTTAG
Source organism: Klebsiella sp. ME-303 (assembly GCF_007910085.1). Classification (NCBI taxonomy): domain Bacteria; kingdom Pseudomonadati; phylum Pseudomonadota; class Gammaproteobacteria; order Enterobacterales; family Enterobacteriaceae; genus Klebsiella; species Klebsiella sp. ME-303. Next base: position 279,377 of record NZ_VOJB01000057.1, read on the forward strand.
CACAACGGCGTTTGCATCTTCAACGGCGCTTTAGTTACTATCATAACTTCGTTGTACTCCTTGCGGACGGCTAGTGAAGTTATGAGCAAAACAGAATTACTCCTGCTGGCTATCCTGTTGATTATTTTGACCGCTGCTCTGTGGTTTATTTTTAGCGGACAAATATGGTTTCTGGTGAGCTTTCTGGAAACATGGCTGTACCCCTCTTTTGTGGCGCCAGAATAAATCGTTGCCCATTATTTTCACGCCGCCGTTCGCCCCCTTCGCCTCCCTGACAATAACCCATAGCGCGGTCAGAAGAATAACCGCCAAAAAAGTGAAAAACCGTCTCTTATCTATTATTTCATTTGTCATACAAATGTGTATACTGGGTCACTTCCGATGTTGGCCCGTAAAGTTCACCTGCACTATGGGCCTGATTTTGTGCAGGTGTTTTCTCCTCGCCCTTGCTCAACGGCGCCTCCAGTGTCTATACCCGCCTTTTTGTCCAGATTTTTTGTTGCAAACTTTGCGCCAGATTGTGATTTAAGAAAAAATCGCCCTATTTTCACGCCCCTTCAAAACACAATTAAAAAACATAACACCAACAATTAATTAACAAAAAGAGTTTGCATCCACATAAAAGGCATAAACACAGAACAACAATCCAATAAAAAACACATAACCAGCCATAAATACAAAATTACACATATCTTGCAGGAGTAGTTATACGTTAACCAACAAAACCGCGGCACTTAATCGGTGACCAACGTCTATCGCTACATTGTTGTTTTTCTTCAGCGGCTTTCCACTAAGAGGTTCTCTATGAACGTCACAACGATCTCGCGCAGTCTCCTGGGCGGCTTACTGAGCGCCATAGTCATTCTTCAACCGGCTTCTGCAGCGGGAACCTTAAGCGGCCAGATTGGCGTCCAGGTGACGCTCGGCAGCGGATGCAGCGTATCGAATGTCCGCAATGGCGAAAACAACCGCTGGGGCAACATTAATTTCGGCTCCTATGGCGATTTAGCCAACTCCATTGATGCGGAGATCACCGGCAGCGGCGGCGGAAACGCCCTAACCGTGACCTGCACCGAGGATCTTGCCTCGACCCTGACGCTTGACGGCGGCCAGTCTGGCGATGCTGCGCTGCGCTATATGAAAAACGCCGGTGGCACCCAGCAGATTGCCTATCGGCTCTATTCGGATGCCGCCCGCAATAACGAAATCCTGCCTGGCGGCACGATACCTATCATTGGCACAGGGAATCCACAGGCGATTCCTGTTTTTGCCCGCATTCGCCCCGAAGACCAGAGCGTCAACGCGCCGACAGCCGATGTGTATGACGACATTGTCACCGCGACCTTAGCCTGGTAACCGCATAAGGAAAATGGGCTTCATGCTTCGACCAGAGTGGCTTACATTACTTCTGCTTTTTACCTCGGGCGCCCATGCCGCCGTTGCCCAAAAGACGTTCAAAGTCTCCGCGCAGATAACCGCAGGCTGCGCGCTGGGCGCCGGGGACGGCTCCCAAACGACGGACTTCGGCACGCTGAATTTTGGCACCCTGTCATCGCTTTACAGCAACGTGGATGTCGCGAGTACCGCCGGCGCAGGTTCCATCATCGTGACCTGCACGCCCGGCACCGCTATTTCAATCGCCCTCGACTATGGCGTCAACGGCGGCTCAGCCACTCAGCGCTACATGTCGAACGGCAACAGCAGCACGCTGGCGTACCAGCTTTATCAGGACGCCAACCGCGCTAACGTTTGGGGCAGCAGTACGCTGGCCCTGAGCGTCGCATCCTTTCCGAGCACCACGCAAACCTACACGGTTTATGGCCGCCTTTTTGCCACGAATGGCTTCCCGGCGGTGGGCTCCTATACCGACACGGTCACCGTCACGCTGACCTATTAGATAATTCACAGGTTAACTATGATTCGCTGTAGATTTGCGCCGTTTATATTCGCTTTATTGCTTCCCTCATCCGTGCTGGCCGCCAGCTCCGTTCTGGTATGGCCGATATTTCAAACGATCGAAAGCCACGAAACAGGGTCTGAACTGTGGCTGGAGAATCGCGGCAGCGCGCCGGTTAATTTGCAGCTGCGCGTGTTTGCCTGGGATCAAAAAGCGTCAGCGGACGTCTACGCCGATCAGCGGGATGTTGTCGCCAGCCCGCCTTTTACCACGGTAGCGCCGGGGCAGCGCCAGCTGGTGCGGCTCATGCGCGTCGCCCCCATCGCAAACGGCAAAGAGCACTCCTATCGCATTGTTATCGATGAGATCCCTGCCGCGCAACCCGCGGCGCAGACGGAACAGAACGCCGCCGGGCTGAAAATGCGCATGCGCTATGTCCTGCCGCTGTTTACCTATGGGCAGGGCGTTACGCCGCTAAAGAACGCGGGTTCAGTCGAACCGGTAAGGGCCACGCTGCGCTGGTCGCTCTCGCAGCAAAATAACCGCCAGACGCTGTGCATCGAAAACAGAGGCAATCAGCACGCGCGCCTCAGCGCGGTTTACTGGGCGAACGCGAACGGTAAGGGGCGCATTCCCCAGGCTAATGGTCTTCTCGGCTACGTTCTGGCGCAGAAAAAGAGCTGTTTCCCGAGCGCCGGAAACGCTTCCGTGCCGTCAGGAATGCATCTGTTCGCGAAATTAACGGATAACGGTCAGGCGGTGGAAATTCCGGCGAATCGTTAAAAATGAGAGATCTGAAAAGGACGGCGTCCGGGGGGCTGCTGGCGATGGCGTCGGTAACGGCCTGCGCCGCGACCTATGATTCCCTGCCTGCGCCTGCGGCATCCTACGGCGAAAAGCAGGAGTACGAGCTGTACCTCAGCGTATCGGTCAACGGCAATATTCTTGCCGGCGCCGTTCCGGTAAAGGTCAACGCTGGCCACTACTGGATCGCGGCCAGCGTGTTGCAGCAAGCGCATATTCCCCTGCAAACCGGCGACGCGCTGGTTGATGTGACGACGCTCCCCTCGGTGAAAGTGGAATATGACCAGCCGGGTCAGATCCTCAAGCTCCAGGTTCCGGACAAATGGCTCCCCGAGCAGCACATCGGGGGGACCACGGAACAACCTGGCCAGACCGCGATAAGCAGCCCGGGAATTTTATTTAACTACGACGCTTACAGCCTCTTTTCATCCGGCGGTTCGCAAACCACCAGCACCTTCACCGAAACGCGCCTTTTCGGCCCGCCGGGCGTCCTTTCCAATAACGCCGTGATTCGGCAAAACTGGTCTTCGACGGGCTACGAGCAGCAGGGCTATATGCGCTACGACACCCTGTGGAAGTACAGCGATAGCGACCAAATGATTAGCTACCAGGCCGGGGACGTGGTCAGTAACGCCCTGACGTGGAGCAGTTCCGTGCGCATGGGGGGGCTACGCCTGAGCCGCAACTTCAGCGTTCGCCCGGATCTGGTGACATATCCGCTGCTTAACTTATCCGGCAGCGCGGCGGTTCCTTCGAGCGTCGATCTGTTTATCAACGGCTATAAGAGCAGCTCTGCGCAAATCAATGGCGGCCCCTATACGCTGACCAACGTTCCCTGGATCAGCGGCGCCGGCGAAGCCACCGTAGTGACCACCGACGCTCTGGGTCGCCAGGTCTCCACCAGCATCCCTTTTTATGTCTCCAATACCCTGCTGCGGGAAGGACTGAGCGATTTTGATTTCACCCTCGGCGCCCTGCGCAACAACTACGGTATCAGGAGTGCCGATTATGGCGCCGGCGCGGTAAGCGCTATTTATCGCTACGGATTCAACAACTGGCTCACGCTTTCTACGCATACCGAAGACCGCGAAGGGTTAACCAATGCCGGCATTGGCAGCGATATCGGCGTGGGGAATCTGGGCACCCTCAGCCTGTCGGGCAGCGCCAGCCGTGGCGAGGGAGACGGAAACCAGTTCACCTCGGGTTACTCTTACTATGGCAGTAGCTGGGGAGTGAGCTATCAACATATCCGCCGCAGCGCCAGCTACGACAACCTCAGCACCTATGGGTCTACCGCCACGCTCAGCCGTCAGTCAGACCAGGCCACGCTGAGCCTGAGTCCGTGGGGACGAACCCTCGGTTCTTTTAGCATTGGCTACTTTGATATCAAAGCCGAGGATAATTCGCGCACCCGGCTGCTGAACCTCTCCTGGAGCCGCGGCCTGTGGCTCAGCAGCAGCCTCAGCCTGAGCGTCAACCGCGATCTGCAGGAAGGTAGCTACGCCAGCATGCTGCAGGTCATCATCCCTTTCGATTCGCAAACCTCCGTCCAGCTAAGCGGCCAGCGCGCCAGCGCCGGACAATGGGGAGAAAATATCAGCGTCAGCCGCTCTGCTCCGGCAGAAGGCGGGCTGGGCTGGAACCTCGCCCATTCGATCGGCGGCGATAACTATAGTCAGGCGGATCTGACCTGGATCAACCGCGTGTCAACGCTGAGCGGAGGCTACTACGGGTCGCGCGACGATCGTCACAGCTGGTTTGAGGCCGCGGGCTCGGTGGTGCTGATGGATAACAGTCTGTTTTTCGCCCGGCAAATTAACGACGCCTTTATCGTCGTCTCCACCGGCAACTACCCGAATATTGCGGTGAATTATGAAAATCGCAAAGTCGGCGTGACCGATAAAAATGGTCATCTGCTGATCCCGTGGGCGACGGCGTGGTATCCGGGGAAAGTCACCCTCGATACGCTACCGCTGCCAACGGACACCGAAGCTCTGACGGTGGAGAAACGCATCGCCGTGCGCGAAGGCAGCGGAGCGCTGGTCGATTTCCCGGTGAACCGCGTGCGCTCGGCAACCCTCGTCTTCGTCGATGCCAGGGGGCAACCGCTGCCGGTCGGTACGCCGGTCGAGGAGGTTAACAGCAAGCAGCGCGGCCTGGTGGGCTATGACGGCGTGGTCTGGTTCTCGCACCTTGGACGCCACAACGAAGTCAAAATAAACGCCGGAGAGCTTCGTTGCAGCATTCAGTTCGAACTTCCGTCCTCAACGCCGGTTCCGCAGCGGATAGGTCCGGTCAGCTGCCCCTCTTAACAGCGGAGATAACGTTGAAAAGTATTATCCTCGTATTCGCGATGCTCTTAGCGCTCGGGCAAGCCAGCACCGCGCTGGCCGCCTGCAGCATCAAAACCAGTGCGCCAGCGATCGGCCCGGTGGATTCCTTTGCGCTCAACAGCGCGCCTCAGGGCGTGATGGCCGGCGCGGGGTTTTACTGCACCCCGGAACTGGTGGCGCTCAACTCAACCAATACGTTAAGCGCCACTCTGGCGTCGGCCAACAAGAGCAACGGCGTTCCGCGGCTGCTTAATGGCGCGGGCGATGCCATCCCTTATAGCGTCTGTTCTGACGCCTCGTGCTCGCCGGCCTATCAGGACGGCGGCGTGATTAGCTGGTCCAGAACAACGCTGCTCGAACTGCTGGGTTTATTTAACTCAGGCGATGGCACCATGCCGCTCTACTTCAGAACCACGCCGGGAGCCAACGTCCCCGCCGGTACCTATACCGATGTGTTAACCATCACCTGGGTGTACCGATTCTGCTACGTCGGGCTCGATCTGCTGGGCATTAAGATATGTATTCCGAATAACGGAACCCTGACCTCTACGGTCAACGTGTCGGTGAAGGTGACCAATGTTTGCTATATCGACAGCGCGCCGGACGTCGAATTTGCCTCTGCCGCTCTTCCGTCCGGTTTTAGCCACTACAGCGGCCAGCTTGCCATCCGCTGCACTAAAAACGCGGCCTACACCGTCAACCTCGCCAGCACTAACGCCAGCGTCGGCGACTGGCGGCAGATGAGCCAGCCCATTGCGAACCAACCAACCGCCTGGCTGCAGTATCAGTTTTACCAGCCCAACGGCAGCGCCTGGACGGAAAGCAACAATCTCAGCGTAACCGGCTCCGGCGCCGCGCAGTCCGCGAACTACACCCTCAAGATTAACCCGACCCAGAGCAACCAGCCTGCGGGAACCTACAGCGATACCGTACTGGTGACCGTGAGCTACTAAAACGTTAGCAGACGATTTTTTGTAAAAGAAATGTTTAGGAAATTATTGTTGTGGTATAAGAAAAAAGCCCCGAAAAAAGCGACTGGGGTTTTGCAATGGAATCTGCGGTTTGTGAAAAACAGATAAAAAGAGACCGAACACGATTCCTGTATTCGGTCCAGGGAAATGGCTCTTGGGAGAGAGCCGTGCGCTAAAAGTTGGCATTAATGCAGGCTAAGTCGCCTTGCCTTATAAGAATAGTTTACCGTGTCAGGTTTTCCAGTCCGCGACAAAAGTGGACGAATAATTCGTATCAAAATTGCTGATGCCAACAAAAAACCGCCACGCCCGGTATCGGGGGATGGCGGTTTTTTTCATGTAAATACAGCGGGATGCAGGCGGCGATCAGCAGAGCTTCTGCGCGCGCTCAATAAAGGGCGCCAGGCTCATTTTTTGTCCCGGCTGCTGCGGATCGTCAATCTGGATCACAGAAATCGGCTGCGCGTTGGTTTTACCGTCTTTCATCTGCTGTTCGGCGATGTCGTTTAGCGGGTACTGCACCAGGGTACTGGGATTAATGGCGAACAGCGCGTTGCCCGGACGGCAGGTCAGCATCACCTCTTCACGGTTAAACGCCCAGCTCTCCTTACCCACCTCAAAGCGGCTTACGGTAATCACCTGCGGTGCCGCCAGCGCAGCGCCAGAACTTGCCAGTAACAACATTGTCAGAACGATTTTTTTCATGATTTAACCAGTTTATTCAGAAAGGTTCCCAGGTGGCAAACAGGCTGACGGCAAACAGCGCCAGCGCCCCCAGCGCAATTTCTATCTGCGTAGTGCGCACGATGAGCTGCTCCGCTCGCGTTCCGCCTGCCGACATGCGTGGCACCAGAACATACCGGTTCACCAGCGCAATTGCCACCATTGCCGCCACCAGCGCACATTTGAACAACAGCATACGCCCCCAGGGCGAGGCGCTGATAAGTCCGCCCTGGATCAGCAGCGCATTTACCACGCCGCTGGCGATGGCGCCGGCAACCGCCAGATGCCCGTAGCGCGAAAAACGCATCATGGTGCAGATGGCCGCCTGCCGCCAGCGACCGTGCGCCAGGCGAAGACAGTAGATAAACGGCAGCAGACCGCCAAACCAGCTGGCCACGCAAAACAGATGAAGCGCATGGTTGGTTCGCTGCACTATCCCCAGCCAGCCATCGTTCATTGCGGCATGCCCGACGCCGGCCAGCAGCAACAGCTGAGCGCAAAACAGCACCAGCAGCAAACGTCCCGGTCGCCGGGGCTTCAGCCAGACCACCGCCAGCGCCACAAAGGCGAGTAAAATTTGCCATACCCACACGCCGCCAAACTGCGTCCCGGCCACCGCCTGCCAGATAGCCGGCTGCCAGACGTCCGGCCAGCCGTTGCCCATCAAGCCGCCCTGCGCCATCAGCATCAGCAGCGCCGACAGCGCGCTTGCTGATAATAAATAGCGCATCAGCGGATAGAAGCGCTGCATCATCAAACGACGTAGGGCCACCGGCGCCCACCATGCGCCGTAGAGGACGCAGCCGAAAGCGACGATCAGCGAAATGAAATGGATAAAGCGTAAGCTGACATAGACTCCACTCAGCATTGGCTTACTTCACGGTAAAGGTGTATTGCCCTTTCGTCTTGTGGCCATCTACGGAGACCACGTGCCAGTTAACGGTATATTCGCCCGGCGTCAACGCCTGCTCAACCGGTACCGTCAGCTGAGCCTTATTGCTGTCGCTGCGGACGGGTTTACCGAGGGTGATGGTCTTCTGCTGCGGCCCGGTGAGGGTTACGCCGCTAAACTGCGTTTCGATGCCTTCGGAGAAGTTCAGCGTCAGCGCCTGCGGTGAAGCGTTCACCACGGTATTGGCCGCCGGAAGCTGTTGTTGTAGATGGGCGTGGGCCGATGCGCCTGCTGCGGTCAGGCAACCGGCGAGAAACAGAGACAGACGCAGCGCGCGCCCGGCGATGATTGGCATAGTTGTCATTCCTTTTTGTTATGTATGTAGCACAGAGAATAACCCTGTATAATGGCGCAGTCGAGCTAAGCGTCTGAGACTTGCCTTTTTGCCGCGTGCTTAGTACTTTTTGCGGCGTTATCAGAGGAGAAACCGATGGAAAAGAACCTGGCTAAACTATCCCAGGAGGAGATGGACAAAGTGAATGTCGATCTCGCCGCGGCGGGCGTCGCGTTTAAAGAACGCTACAATATGCCGGTGGTGGCTGATTTAGTCGAAAGAGAACAGCCCGAGCATCTGCGCGGCTGGTTTCGCGAACGTCTGATCGCCCATCGACTGGCCTCCGTTTCGCTCTCTCGCCTGCCCTATGAACCGAAACAGAAATAATTCCCGTCCCCTGCGGACATCCACGTTGGCAAGACCCGCGCATTCTATTACGCTGGTTTCTTTGGCCTGGAGCGAGCCATGCTGCGCGTAATCGATACAGAAACCTGCGGATTGCAGGGAGGCATTGTTGAAATCGCCTCGGTAGATATTGTCGACGGACACATCACCAATCCCATGAGCCACCTGGTTCGCCCCGACCGGCCTATCAGCCCGCAGGCGATGGCGATTCACCATATCACCGAAGAGATGGTCGCCGATAAGCCGTGGATCGAGGAGATTGTGCCGCTGTATATGGGCAGTCCATGGTATGTCGCCCATAACGCCAGCTTTGACCGCCGGGTGTTGCCGGAAATGCAGGGCGAGTGGATCTGCACGATGAAGCTGGCGCGCCGCCTGTGGCCAGGCATCAAGTACAGCAATATGGGGCTGTATAAATCGCGCAAGCTCAGCGTCGCGACGCCACCGGGACTGCATCATCACCGGGCGCTGTACGATTGCTATATCACCGCGGCCCTGCTGCTCGATATCATCAACACCTCCGGCTGGACGCCTGAGGAGATGGCGACCATTACCGGCCGCCCGGCGCTGCTCTCCACCTTTACCTTCGGCAAATACCGCGGCAAGCCGGTCTCGGAAGTGGCGGAAAACGATCCTGGCTATTTACGCTGGCTTTTTAATAACCTGGATCGCATGAGCCCCGAGCTGCGCCTGACGCTGAAGCACTATCTCGGGGAGTAATCGGCGCTATACCTCCGCCTGGCCCGGCAGCGTCCCCTGCGCCAGGCCAATCAGAAACGCATACTCCAGCGCCACGCCTTCATAGCTTTTGAAGCGGCCGGATTTACCGCCGTGGCCGGAATCCATATCGGTACACAGCAGCAGCAGGTTATCGTCGGTTTTCAGCTCGCGCAGTTTTGCCACCCATTTTGCCGGCTCCCAGTATTGTACCTGCGAATCATGCAGGCCCGTGGTGACCAGCAAATGCGGATACGCCTGAGCCTGCACGCCGTCGTACGGGCTGTAGCTTTTCATATAGCGGTAATAGGCTTCATCCTGCGGATTCCCCCACTCTTCAAACTCGCCGGTGGTCAGCGGAATCGACTCATCGAGCATGGTGGTGAGGACATCGACAAAGGGAACCTGGGCCACCACGCCGTGGAAGAGCTCCGGCCGCTGGTTCACCGCGACGCCCATCAGCATACCGCCGGCGCTGCCGCCCATGCCGTAGCAAAAACGCGGATCGCCGTAGCCCTGCGCCAGCAGCGCATCGCAGACGTCGAGATAATCGTTGAAGGTATTTTTCTTGCACAAAAACTTTCCGTCTTCGTACCACTGCTGTCCCAGCTCGCCGCCGCCGCGAATATGGGCGATAGCGAACACAAAGCCGCGGTCGAGCAGGCTCAGGCGGCTGGCGCTGAAATCCGCATCCATGCTTGCGCCATAGGAGCCGTAGCCGTACACCAGCAGAGGGCTGGCACCTTTGCGGAAATGTTCGTGACGGTAGACCAGCGAGACCGGGACTTCGACGCCGTCGCGGGCGTTGATCCACAGATGCTCGCTGCGGTAGTGGCTGGCATCGAACCCTTTGACTTCCTGCTGTTTCAGCACCCGCCGCTCGCCGGTATTCATATCCAGCTCAAACAGCGTATCCGGCGTCGTCATAGAGGAGTAGCCGTAGCGCAGGCGGGCGGTTTCCGGCTCCGGATTATAGGCAAGCCAGGTCACATAGGCCGGATCGTCAAAGGCAATGCCCTGGGACTCTCTTGTCTTACGATTGATCTGACGCAGGCTGGTCAGCCCGCGCTGGCGCTCTTCCACAACCAGCCAGTCGGTAAACAGGGTAAATCCTTCCAGCATGACTTCGTGCCGCGGCGCGATCAGGGTCTCCCACTGCTGCTCATCGCGCAGGGTAGTGCGATAAAGGCCGAAGTTCTTACCCTCACGGTTAGAGCGCAGATAGAAAGCGTGCTGATAGTGATCGAGGCTATATTCATGATCTTTACGCCGCGGTAGAAAACAGACCGGCTCGGCGTCGGTCATTTCCGCATTGAGCAGCAGCACTTCGCTGGTGGTCGCGCTGGCCAGATAGATCACCACAAACTGCTGGGAAGTCGTTTTGTGCACGCTGACGTAAAAAGTATCGTCCTGCTCTTCATACACCAGAACATCCGCACTGGCCGGCGTCCCCAGACGGTGGCGCCAGACCTGATACGGCAGCAGCGTGGTGGGATGTTTGCGCACGTACCACAGGGTCTGCGAATCGTTACTCCAGGCAAAAGCAGGCGAGACGTTCTCCAGCACTTCCGCAAATTGCCGGTCGTCGTTTAAGGGAAAGAAGCGCAGGCTATACTGGCGTCGGGAGAGATAGTCTTCCGCCACCGCCATCAGGCTGTTGTCGGGCGAAACGCCTAATCCGCCGAGGGTATAGAATTCGCTGCCGGCCGCACGCTGGTTGCCGTCAAGCAGGACGTCCCATTCATCCCACTCCTCTTTGACTACCGGCTGGCGTTGATAAATCGCGTACTCGCAGCCCGGCTCGTAGACCTGACGGTAGCGATAGCCATTTTTGCTGTAGGGGGCTGACACTTCGCGCTGCGGAATACGGTCGATAATCTCCTTGAGTACCCTGTCCTGCAGGCTACTTTGCGAAGACATCACTTTTTTGCCGTACTCATTTTCCTGGCGCAGATAATCCAGCACTTCCGCCTGCGAGCGATCGTCATCGCGCAGCCAGTAGTAATTATCGATTCGCGTGTCGCCATGTAATGTCATGGCATGGGGGATCCGTTTCGCTTTTGGTGGCATCTGCTTATTCTTCTGCGGCTTGTATTGAGTACTAAAATTTTCAGGCTGCTTCAAAGCAGCCTGAAGGGTGACGTGACTACACAATATATAAGGGTGGCAAAAGTCGCCAGCGATGCAAGCGAAACGTGCGGATTTAGAGCGTTACGGCCTGTTTTTGCGCCTGAATATCCCGTTCGATATCTTCACGCACTTCCTGCGGGAGCTTCAGCGCTTCGCCGAGGGCGTTCAGATAGCTGCGTTCCATAAAGTGGTCAATATCAATGACCGCGCAGCTGATATAGTAAACTTCAAGCGCCTCTTGCTCGCTGCTGATGCCCTGCGCCAGGCTCTGCGGGTCGAGGGGCTGCGCCAGCGCCCGGTCAATTAACACCCGGGCCTGGACGTCGACGTTTGCCGCACGCAGCTGCTCTTCGATATTTGCCCGCTCGCGTTCGTCAATATGTCCATCGCTTTTGGCGGCGAAGACCAGCGCCATAATCAGCCGTTCGCTGCGGGCGTCGAGTTCGGCCGGTGCGGGAGATGGCGCCTGTGCGGGCGCGACATCAGCCGATGCCTGCTGCGCGCTGGCGCGCATCTTCTGCTGATATTTATTCCATAAAACGCTGCCCGCAACCGCGCCGCCGCCGACCAGCAGCGCACCGGTGCCGTATTTGGCTAACAGCTTGCGCGATGATTTGCTGGCGACCAGCAGCCCGGCCAGCCCGCCGAGCGCGCCCGGCAGGAGTAAATTTTTGCCGCTTGATTGATCGTCAGATGAAGAAGACCGCCCCTGCTGACCCAGCAGAGACTGCAGTTGATTAAGCCAGTTAGCCATACATTTCCTCGTTGCGCGATAAGCGATACCACCAGCCTAAACGACGCGACGTCAGGAAACGTTATCGGCAGCTAAAGATGAGCAAATGTCGCGCCGGGAAGCGCGGGAGCCTGCCGCCAGAACCGCTGGCGGCGGCAGCGTAGCTCAGGCCGCTTTCGCTTTGCGCGGCTTCGCCGGCGCCGGGGCTTCAGATTCGACGACGTCGTCGGTCTTGTCGCCCTCTTCTGCTTCTGCGCGATCGGCTGGCGCCTCGGCGGCCACCTCGGCTTCCGGCAGCTTACCGGAGCGCAAAATATGGTTTAGGGTGTCTTTACGTTCGGCCAGCCACATCGCCATGCTATCGCGCTGCTCTTCATCGAGCGTTAGCGGGCATTCAACCAGCCAGTCGTTCAGTACTTCCGCCAGATCGAGCATTTTGTCATAAGCATCGGCCTCTTTTTTGCTGGCAAAAGACATTTTTTCCTCACCTTCGCGAATCACTACATATTTAATTTCAACCGCCATGATGCAGCCTCTCAGTACTGTATTTTTATACAGTATATCAAATTTCTTCCCCGAACTCAAATGACGCGCATAAAGACATGCGCAAACGTTTTCGTTTATAATGCGGCGCATGTTTTTTTACTGCGGAAGAGAGTTATGACTGTATTAGGTACGGCGCTGCGCCCTGCGGCAACAAAGGTAATGCTGTTAGGTTCCGGCGAACTGGGTAAAGAAGTGGCCATTGAATGCCAGCGCCTGGGAATTGAGACCATCGCCGTCGATCGTTACCCTGACGCTCCGGCCATGCAGGTCGCACACCGTTCGCACGTCATCAATATGCTGCACGGCGAAAAGTTGCAGGCGCTGATTGAGCAGGAAAAGCCTGACTTTATCGTGCCGGAAATCGAGGCCATCGCCACCGATACACTGGTCGCGCTGGAGCAGGCCGGGCAGAAAGTCGTCCCCACCGCGCGCGCGGCAAAGCTCACCATGAATCGCGAAGGGATCCGCCGCCTGGCCGCTGAAGAGCTGAAGCTACCGACCTCCGCCTACCGTTTTGCCGACAGCGAACCCGCCTTCCGCGAAGCCGTCGCCGGGATAGGCCTGCCGTGCATCGTCAAGCCGGTAATGAGCTCATCGGGTAAAGGCCAGAGCTTTATTCGTTCCAGCGAACAGCTGGCTGACGCCTGGCAGTATGCGCAGCAGGGCGGCCGCGCCGGAGCCGGACGCGTTATCGTTGAAGGCGTGGTGAATTTTGATTTCGAGATTACCCTTCTCACCGTCAGCGCCGCGGATGGCGTACACTTCTGCGCGCCGGTCGGTCATCGCCAGGAAGATGGCGACTATCGTGAATCCTGGCAGCCGCAGCAGATGAGCGCGCTGGCGCTGGAACGCGCGCAGGAAATCGCCCGTCAAGTGGTGCTGGCGCTGGGCGGCTACGGCCTGTTCGGCGTCGAACTGTTCGTCTGCGGTGATGAGGTGATTTTTAGCGAAGTCTCGCCGCGCCCGCACGACACCGGTATGGTCACGCTGATTTCACAGGACTTATCCGAGTTCGCCCTGCACGTTCGCGCCTTCCTCGGCCTGCCGATTGGCACGATTCGCCAGTACGGCCCGGCGGCCTCGGCGGTGATCCTGCCGCAGCTAACCAGCCAGAACGTCACTTTCAGCAATATTCAGGCCGCGGTCGGCGCGGGGCTGCAGCTGCGTCTGTTCGGCAAGCCGGAAATTGACGGTTCGCGTCGTCTGGGCGTGACGCTGGCGATAGCCGATAACGTTGAGGAAGCGGTTGCGCGCGCCAAAGCGGCGGCGGCGGCGGTCGTGGTCGCAGGATAAAAAAAAGCCCGGTCGCAGACCGGGCCTCTGGTGAGTGCGCGAAGATTACTTCGCGCCTTCTACCGCCTCACGAGCCAGTTTGGTGATACGGTCGTAATCACCGGCTTCCAGCGCATCCGCCGGCACCAGCCAGGAGCCGCCGATGCACAGTACGCTGTTCAGCGCCAGATAGTCGCGATAGTTCGCCGGAGAGATGCCGCCAGTCGGGCAGAAGCGAATGTGCGCGAACGGGCCGCCAATCGCCTGCAGCGCTTTCACGCCGCCGTTTGCTTCCGCCGGGAAGAATTTGAACTCTTTCAGGCCATACTGCATACCCAGCATCAGCTCGGATACGGTGCTGATCCCCGGGATCAGCGGAATAGTGCCTTCGCCGGTCGCCGCTTTCAGCAGGGATTCGGTCAGGCCAGGGCTGATAGCAAACTGCGCGCCCGCTTCGGTCACTTCTTTCAGCTGCTCAACGTTAGTGACGGTACCGGCACCGACAATCGCTTCCGGGACTTCTTTGGCGATCGCGCGGATAGCGTCCATCGCGCACTCGGTACGCAGGGTCACTTCCAGTACGCGTACGCCGCCTGCAACCAGCGCTTTCGCCATTGGCACAGCGTGTTCTAGCTTTTTCACCACGATTACCGGTACTACCGGACCGGAGGTGAGGATTGCTTCTGCAGTTGTTTTCCAGTTTTTCATCAGATTTTCTCTCGCCAGATCTATAAATCGAATCGTCTTAAAAATTGATGCAGGTTGCGCCCTGTTCTGCTCCGGAGAGTTTCTCACGCAGCGCACCGAACATTTCCCGGCCGGTTCCCACGCGCGAACCGCTCAGGTCAGGAATATGCGCCTGACGCGCGGCCAGCTCTGCGTCATCGACCAGCAGCGTTAGCTCGCCCGTCTGGCCGTTGACGCGGATGATATCGCCATCGCGTACCTTCGCCAGCAGGCCCCCATCGTACGCTTCGGGCGTCACGTGGATCGCCGATGGCACTTTGCCTGATGCGCCGGAGAGACGACCATCGGTTACCAGCGCAATTTTGAAACGGCGGTCCAATAATACACCAAGTGGCGGCATAAGTTTATGTAATTCTGGCATGCCGTTCGCTTTTGGCCCCTGATGACGGACGACAACCACGCAATCTTTGTCGAGCAGCCCCGCTTCAAAGGCGGGCAGTACGTCATGCTGGCTCTCGAAAACCACCGCAGGAGCTTCAATAATCTGGTTTTCAACCGGCACGGCGGAGGTTTTCATGACCGCGCGTCCGAGGTTACCGCTCAGCACTTTGGTGCCGCCGTGGCGAGAGAACGGTTTGTCAAACGTGGCGATAACCTGTTCGTCCAGCGGCGCGGTCGCCCCTTCGCGCCAGTCAAGTTCGCCGTTATTAAGCCAGGGCTCCATGGTGTAGCGAGAGAGGCCGAAGCCGGCCACGGTGTGAACATCTTCATGCAGCAGGCCGCCTTTCATCAGCTCGCGCACCAGCACCGGCACGCCGCCAGCCGCCTGGAAGTGGTTAATATCCGCCGGGCCGTTCGGGTAGAGGCGCGCCAGCAGCGGCACCACGTCAGAGAGATCGGAGAAATCATCCCAGTTAATGATAATCCCTGCCGCCCGCGCCATAGCCACCAGGTGCATGGTGTGGTTGGTAGAGCCGCCGGTTGCCAGCAGCGCGACAATCCCGTTGACCACCACTTTTTCATCAAACATTTTGCCCAGCGGCATCCACTCGTTACCGTTGCCGGTCAGGCGGGTCACCTGGCGGGCGGCGGCGGCGGTCAGCGCTTCGCGCAGCGGCGCATCCGGATGCACGAATGACGATCCGGGCAGCTGCATCCCCATAAACTCAACCACCATCTGGTTGGTATTGGCGGTACCGTAGAAGGTACAGGTGCCAGGCGCATGGTAAGACGCGGCTTCGGACTCCAGCAGCGCCATACGATCCACTTTGCCTTCCGCATAGAGCTGACGAATGCGTACTTTTTCTTTATTCGCCAGGCCGCTGGCCATCGGCCCGGAAGGAATAAAGATGGACGGCAGGTGGCCGAACGACAGCGCAGCCATCGCCAGGCCGGGGACAATTTTATCGCAGACGCCGAGGTAGAGCGCGCCGTCAAACATGTTGTGCGACAGGCCAATCGCGGCGGACATGGCAATCACTTCGCGGCTGAGCAGCGACAGCTCCATCCCGTCCTGCCCCTGCGTCACGCCATCGCACATCGCCGGAACGCCGCCGGCGACCTGGCCTACCGCGTTCGCAGAGTGCAGCGCTTTGCGGATAATTTCCGGATAGCGCTCATAGGGCTGGTGGGCGGACAGCATATCGTTGTAGGAGGTAATGATGGCGATGTTATTGCGCAGCATGCTTTTCAGCGAGGCTTTGTCATCCGCCTGGCAGGCGGCAAAGCCGTGGGCCAGGTTACCGCATGCCAGCTGGGCGCGATGAACGGTGTCGGTTTTGGCCTGGTTAATCCGGGCGAGGTAGGCTTCGCGGGTATCGCGCGAGCGTTCGATGATGCGATTTGTTACCCGTAACATTTCAGAATTCATAAAGGCTCCTCAAATTTCATCTGTCCGGCCGCAGCGCTTTAGCGGTACTTTTAGGGGTTTAGGGCACCAGTACTGGGGCTCAGGGGCAAAATATCTGCAGGCAGTGTAATAAAAAAAGCCCCGGGGGTGAATCCTCCGGGGCTTAAAAGATTAAAAATTACGCGACTTGCTGCGTCAGATCATGTTACCGGTAAAATAACCCTGACGGAGGAGCTGGCGATTACTCAAACTCGTTCCACGAACGACCATCGCGGGTGATCATCGCCACGGAGGCAACCGGCCCCCAGGTACCCGCCTGATACGGTTTCGGCGAATCGCGATCGGCAGCCCAGGCTTCAGTGATGGAGTCGACCCACTTCCACGCCTCTTCCACTTCATCACGACGGACGAACAGCGCCTGGATACCGCGCATCGTTTCCAGCAGCAGGCGCTCGTAGGCATCCGCCAGGTGGGTTTGATTAAAGGTTTCCGAGTAGCTCAGATCCAGCTTGGTGATCTGCAGGTTATGCTTGTGGTCAAGTCCGGGAACTTTGTTCAGCACCTGGATATCCACCCCTTCATCCGGCTGCAGACGAATGGTCAGCTTATTCTGCGGCAGCTCTTGCCAGGTCTCTTTGAACAGGTTCAGCTCCGGCGTTTTGAAGTAAACCACGACTTCGGAACACTTGGTCGGCAGACGTTTACCGGTACGCAGGTAGAACGGTACGCCCGCCCAGCGCCAGTTGTCGATATCCACGCGGATCGCCACGAAGGTTTCTGTATGGCTGGACTTGTTGGCCCCCTCTTCCTCGAGGTAGCCCGGCACTTTTTTGCCCTGGGCAAAACCGGCGGTGTACTGGCCGCGCACCGTTTTTTCACGCACGTTGGTGCGGTCAATGCGGCGCAGCGATTTCAGCACCTTCACTTTTTCATCGCGGATGCTATCGGCAGTCAAATCTGACGGCGGGGACATGGCAATCATGCACAGAATTTGCAGCAGGTGGTTCTGGATCATGTCGCGCATCTGCCCGGCCTGATCGAAGTAGCCCCAGCGGCCCTCAATGCCCACCTCTTCCGCCACGGTGATCTCGACGTGATCGATGGTGCGGCTGTCCCAGTTATTGACGAACAGCGAGTTGGCAAAGCGCAGCGCCAGCAGGTTCAGCACCGTCTCTTTACCCAGATAGTGGTCGATACGGTAGACCTGGCACTCTTCAAAGAACTCACCCACCCGATCGTTGATCTCGCGGGAGGTTTCCAGGGAGGTACCCAGCGGTTTCTCCATCACCACGCGGGCCGGCTTGGCGTTCAGCTTCGCTTCACCCAGACCTTTGCAAATCGCGCCAAAGGTGCTCGGCGGCATGGCGAAATAGTTAATGGTCACCCGCTCTTTTTGATCGAGCATTTTGCCCAGACGAGTAAACGCTTTGGTATCGTTGACATCAAGGTTACAAAAATCCAGACGCCCGCTCAGGGTCTCCCACAAACCTTCATCGATTTTCTCCTTCATGAAGGTTTCCATCGCTTCACGCACTACCTTGGTGTAAGCGTCTTTGTCCCAGTCGGCGCGACCGACGCCGATGATGCGGGTGTCAGGGTGGATCTGGCCCGCTTTTTCAAGCTGATACAGGGAAGGCAGCAATTTACGTCGCGCCAGGTCACCCTTCGCGCCGAAAATGACCAGATCGCATGCCTGGGCCGTTTGCGTTACCGCCATGTCATTCTCCTTAGTTGATAGCCCGGTGCTTATGCCAGACTATAGTTGTATTTGTAATTTTCTTTCACTGCATCGTACTGTGTTTACGAATTTCCCGAAACCCTCAGCGGCCGTTCCCGCTGCTAAATCGCACAGGGTGGAAAACAGAGGCTGAGATTTTGGGCATGCGGCTAATATTGTTCGTTGTTTCGACCGATTATCAGTTAGTAAAATACGACTCTGATCATGTAATGAAAAAAAACAACATATTTTCAGGTCATTCCTCACCGTTTCCGACTACGGAGGGGTATATTCTTGCTATAACGCCTGATGATTTCACCCATTAATGAAATCGCTTCCATTGATGAGCGCCCGATTACCCATGAATATGCTGGAAAAAATCCAGTCCCGGCTGGAACACCTTAGCAAATCTGAACGCAAAGTGGCGGAAGTCATCCTTGCTACCCCCGCGCAGGCCATTCATTCAAGTATTGCCGCCCTGGCGCTGGAAGCCGGCGTCAGCGAGCCCACGGTTAACCGTTTCTGCCGCAGCCTGGAAACGCGCGGTTTCCCGGATTTCAAACTGCATCTTGCACAAAGCCTGGCGCACGGTACGCTCTATGTTAACCGCAACGTCGATGAAGACGACAGCGTTGAGTCCTATACGGGAAAGATATTTGAGTCAGCCATGGCCAGTTTAGATCAGGTCCATCATTCTCTCGACATGTCGGCGATCAATCGCGCGGTTGACCTGCTCACGCAGGCGAAGAAAATCGCCTTTTTTGGCCTGGGCTCTTCGGCCGCCGTCGCCCACGACGCGATGAACAAGTTTTTCCGTTTTAACGTGCCGGTGATCTATTCCGACGACATCGTCCTGCAACGCATGAGCTGTATGAACTGTAATGACGATGATGTGGTGGTGATCATCTCGCATACCGGCAGGACTAAAAGCCTGGTGGAGCTGGCGCAGCTGGCCCGCGAAAACGATGCGATGGTGATCGCGATTACCTCCCCCGGCACGCCGCTTTCCCGGGAATCAACGCTGGCGATTACCCTGGACGTACCGGAAGATACCGATATCTATATGCCGATGGTCTCCCGCTTAGCGCAGCTGACGGTAATTGATGTCCTGGCGACCGGCTTCACCCTGCGGCGGGGAGCAAAATTCAGAGATAACTTGAAGAGGGTCAAGGAAGCGCTCAAGGAATCGCGCTTTGATAAAGAGCTCAGCGTACACAGCAATGACCAATAAAAGTAGAAACAAAGCACTATCCTATTACACCGTCGGTAATGTTCCGGTATAGCGACTTTGCTCGTCGGCGCTACCGAATCCATGTTCACGCAACACCAAAGTTGTTTCAGTCAACGGAGTATTACATGTCCAGAAGGCTTCGCAGAACCAAAATCGTGACTACCTTAGGCCCGGCTACCGACCGCGATAACAACCTTGAGAAGGTTATTGCCGCAGGCGCTAACGTGGTACGTATGAACTTCTCTCACGGCACCGCGGAGGATCATCAGATCCGCGCGGATAAAGTCCGTGAGATTGCGGCGAAACTGGGCCGTCATGTCGCGATTCTCGGTGACCTACAGGGGCCGAAAATCCGCGTTTCCACCTTCAAAGAAGGCAAAATTTTCCTCAATATCGGCGATAAATTCCTCCTCGACGCAAACCTGGGTAAAGGCGAAGGCGACAAAGAGAAAGTCGGCATCGACTATAAAGGGCTGCCGGCTGACGTGGTTCCGGGCGACATTCTGCTGCTGGACGACGGCCGCGTACAGCTGAAGGTCCTGGAAGTTCAGGGCATGAAGGTGTTCACCGAAGTCACCGTCGGCGGACCGTTGTCCAATAATAAGGGGATTAACAAGCTGGGCGGCGGCCTCTCTGCCGAAGCGCTGACGGAGAAAGACAAAGCGGACATCATCACCGCCGCCAAAATTGGCGTCGATTACCTGGCCGTCTCCTTCCCGCGCTGCGGCGAAGACCTGAACTACGCTCGTCGCCTGGCGCGCGATGCCGGCTGCGATGCCAAAATCGTCGCCAAAGTCGAGCGCGCGGAAGCGGTATGCGATCAGGACGCGATGGATGACGTGATCCTCGCCTCCGACGTTGTCATGGTGGCCCGCGGCGACCTCGGCGTGGAAATCGGCGATCCGGAGCTGGTCGGCATCCAGAAGGCGCTGATCCGCCGCGCCCGTCAGCTGAACCGCTCGGTCATTACCGCGACGCAGATGATGGAGTCGATGATCACCAACCCGATGCCAACCCGCGCCGAAGTCATGGACGTGGCGAACGCCGTGCTGGACGGCACCGACGCCGTGATGCTGTCGGCAGAAACCGCCGCGGGCCAGTATCCGTCTGAGACCGTTGCCGCGATGGCGCGCGTCTGCCTCGGCGCGGAAAAAATCCCCAGCCTCAACGTCTCCAAGCACCGCCTGGACATTCAGTTCGATAACGTGGAAGAAGCCATTGCGATGTCCGCCATGTACGCGGCGAACCACCTCAAGGGCGTCACCGCTATCATTACTATGACGGAATCCGGTCGGACCGCGCTGATGACTTCCCGCATCAGCTCCGGCCTGCCGATTTTCGCGCTGTCTCGCCACGAGCGCACGCTGAACCTGACCGCGCTGTATCGCGGCGTGACCCCGGTGCATTTCGATAGCGTCAATGACGGCGTAGCCGCTGCGCACGACGCGGTAACGCTGCTGCGTGATAAAGGCTATCTGGTGACCGGCGACCTGGTTATCGTCACTCAGGGTGACGTGATGAGCACCATCGGTAGCACCAACACCACCCGCATTCTGACCGTCGAGTAAGCCTCTCCACCTACCTGCCAGCGCCGCAGCTGGCAGGTATTTTTTTGCCTCCTCGCCCGCTAAACTACGCAAGCCAGCTCAACAATAGCGTGGCGGTAATCACCGTCGACGCGCCGCCGATACGGGTGGCTATCTGGGCAAAAGGCATTAATCCCATTCGGTTTGATGCCGAGAGAATGGCAACGTCTCCCGTCCCCCCCAGCCCGCTGTGGCAGCTGGTGACGATGGCCGCTTCGACCGGGTACATATTCAGCCGAGAAGCGATAAGAAAGCCGCTTAGCGCCATCGCAATGACGATTGAGCCGCAAACCACCACGTAGCCAACCGAGAAGACCGCGACCACGCTTTCCAGAGGAACATACAGCATTCCCAGGCCTATCATCAGCGGCCAAACCAGCGCGGCGGAGACGAACTTGTAGCAGCTGTGCGCCCCCAGCTCCATCGCCGCCGGGATAACCTTCGCGTATTTGCAAAATACCGCGGCCAGAATCATCAGCACCGGCCCCGGAATATGCACCACCTTTTCCAGCAGACCGCCGACGATAAAAAACGCGCAAATCATTAATAATCCGGCCCCCATCAGTTGGAAATCCGTGGGCTGCGCGCGCTGATTTTGCGCAAAGACGCTGTTATCTTCATGGCTGCGGATCAGCATTCCGCTGCCGGAGAGCGAAGGACGTCGCGTCCCCATGCGCGCCAGAAAACCGGCGCAGATGATGGCGAAAATGTTGCCCACCACGGCAGCCGGCGCCAGCTGCGCCACGTAAACGTCGGGCGTTTGCCCGAGAATGGCTGAATAGGCCAGCGATAGAGGCAGGATCCCTTCACCGATACCGCCGCCGATGATCGGCACGATAATAAAGAAAAAGGTGTGGTAGAAACTGTAGCCAACCAGGCTGCCCACCAGCAGGCCGGTTAAGATCGCCGCCCCGGTCCCCACCACCAGCGGGACAAACATACGTACCATTCCCTGAATCAGGATGGTTCTGTTCATGCCCAGAATGCTGCCGACGACCAGGCAGGCGATGACAAAATAGAGGAGATTGGCCTCTTTCATCAGCAAGTGCACGGTATCGAGGGTATGCGCTTCGAACATGCCGAAATAGACCAGCACCGACGGCGTCATCAGGCACAAAATGGCCGGGCCGCCAACCTCCTTGAGGATTGGCACCATCCGGCCAATTTTAGCCAGCGCGAACCCCAGGGTCATGATTACCGCCAGACCGCCAATCATGTTCTTCGGCAGCAGGCCTGCGGTCGCGGAGATGGCAACAATTGCGGCTATCCCGATAAATAGCGCCAACGGCACGGCGCCGACCTCAATATTGGATAAAAGTCGTGGCGCCTGCCCGCTCGGCAGCGTTTTATCTATCGGGTGGTTGAGTGAGTTATTTTCCATATTTTTACCTGAATAATGATGTCACGTAGGGTATCGACGCAATATAAAAAGCGCGCAATCAAATAAATAAAAAAGTGCCAGGCAAAATACCAATGAAACAAAAAAACGTTAGCACAGGACGTTAACATTAAAAATAAAATCCAGGTTTTACTGTCGTGCTTTGTGACTAAAGCATAATATTTATTTTAAGTAATTTAATTTATTATCCGGAAACTAAAGTTACCGGCATCGGTATAGTTGAATAGCAGAGAGATAAAGTGATGATTCTGTCCTTTTTTCTCTATTTGTAAGTAAAGTATTTAAGGCGAAATTATTTAAACCCCAGCGACTGTGATGACTATCACCTTTTAAATATTATGGGATCGCTAGATTAAAAAAACACAACGTAGCCGATAATATATTTTCAGGACATCTTATGCCTTCACTGCTCTTAGAATCCCTTTTTCCCCTGGTGTTTATCATGCTGCTCGGATGGCTAAGCGGTAAGCTGGGCTATACCCGCCGCGAGGATGCGTCCGTACTGGCCACGGTGGTCATTCGTTTCGCGCTTCCCTTCCATCTTTTTATCGGCGCACTGAATACTCATCCCGATAAGATAAAAAACTTCACCTTTATGGCGGTGTTAGTCATCGGTCTGATGGGGTCATATATCCTCACGCTCCTGATCTCACGCTATGTTTTTCGTCATGATATTAAAACCAGCGCGATTCAGTCCCTGGTGTGCGCGTTCCCCGACATGGCCTACTTTGGCGCTCCCGTGCTTGCGGTGCTGATTGGTCCGGAGGGTTTTCTCGGCGTGCTTATCGGTAACCTGGTGACCAGCGTATTGATGATCCCCCTGACCATCATCCTGATTCGCATGGATGACAAGCGCGGCCGCGCTGACGCGGAACAGCCTAATCCGCTGCGGCTTATCCTGCAAAACCTGTTTAAAGCCGTCCGAAACCCGATTGTCTGGATACCGATTTCCGGGGTACTGCTCAGCCTTGCCGGAGTACAGCTGCCGCACATGCTGAGCATGCCCATTGAGATGGTGGGAAAAGTGGCGGGCGGCCTCTCCCTGTTCGCCCTTGGGCTGCTATTTTACGGCGAACGTCCTACGGTCAATATTCAAACCTGTACCAATATCAGCATCAAGAATCTGCTCCAGCCGGCCATGATGGCCGTAGCCGGCCTCGCCTTCGGGCTCAGCCATAGCCTGATGCAGCAGGTCATTATCATCGGCGCGACGCCTTCCGCCATTGCGGCAGGGATGTTTGCCCTGCGCAGCGATACCTATATCGAGCCCGCCTCTTCCTCTATTTTGCTCGGTACCGCAGTGGGCGTCGTCACTGAAGGATTCATGATTTATTTAATCTCTTAATCACTGAAATAAAGCCCGAAGAATTCCGGCAATTATTTATTATGATATTCAGGAGTCATCAAATGTTAGCCACAGAAACCTTATATACGCCCTATAACGGCGCCGTGCTGCTGGAAAACCCGTTATTAAATAAAGGTCTCGCGTTTACTGAAGGTGAACGGACCGCGTTTAATCTTCAGGGTCTGCTGCCGCATAATGTCGAAACGATTGAAGAGCAAACCGCACGCGCGTGGGGGCAGTTTTGCCAGTTTAAACGGGATATTTCACGCCATATCTACCTGCGAAATATTCAGGATACTAACGAGACCCTATTCTATAATCTGCTGCGCAGCCATATGAAAGAAACGCTGCCAATCATCTATACCCCAACGGTAGGTGAAGCATGTGAACACTTCTCTGAAATTTATCGCCGGGGACGCGGTCTGTTTATTTCATGGCCTAACCGTCACAACATTGATGAGATGCTGCAGGGCTTTTCCCGCAATGATATCAACGTTATTGTGGTGACCGACGGCGAGCGCATTCTTGGCCTCGGCGACCAGGGGATTGGCGGCATGGGGATCCCGATTGGTAAACTCTCGTTATATACCGCCTGCGGGGGTATACACCCGGCATCAACGCTCCCCATTATGCTGGACGTGGGCACCAACAACGCCCAGCATCTTGAGGACCCGCTGTATATGGGCTGGCGTCATCCGCGTATAAGCGACGAGCAGTACATGGAATTTATGGACATGTTTGTCCATGCCATCACGCAGCGCTGGCCCAATGTGCTACTACAGTTCGAAGATTTTGCGCAAAAAAACGCCACCCGGCTTCTTAACCGCTATCGTCACCAGCTGTGCTGTTTCAACGATGATATTCAGGGCACGGCAGCCGTGACCTCAGGCACGCTGATCGCTGCCGCCGCTGCCGCCGGTACGCGGATCCGCGATCAGCGCGTGGTGTTTCTCGGCAGCGGATCGGCCGGATGCGGGATAGCGGAAAAAATCATTGCGCTGATGGTTGATGACGGGCTCTCAGAGCAGGAAGCGCGCAATCGCATCTTTATGGTCGACCGCCCAGGCCTGTTGACCGATGAGATGCCGGATTTGCTGGATTTCCAGCAGGACCACGTCACGCCGCGGAAAAATCTCACCCGCTGGGATACCGATGCGGCCCACCTGTCGCTGATGGATGTTGTACGCAACGTCCATCCCACCGTGCTGATTGGCGTATCCGGCCAGCCGGGACTGTTCAGCGAAGAGATTATCAAAGAGATGCACCGGCACTGCCCGCGTCCGATTATTATGCCGCTGTCCAACCCGACCTCCCGCGCCGAAGCCCAGCCGAAGGATCTGCTGGAATGGACCCGGGGGAATGCGCTAATTGCCACCGGCAGCCCGTTCGCGCCCGTATTCTATGACGGTAAGACCTACGATATCGCCCAGTGCAACAACGCCTATGTTTTCCCCGGTCTGGGGCTGGGGATTCTGGCCAGCAAAGCGGCGCGCGTGACCGAAGGGATGCTTATCGCCTGCAGTAAAACCCTGGCCGCCCACTCGCCTTTGGCCACCCGCGACGCCGGCGGATTACTGCCGCCGGTCGACGAGATTGAGATGATTTCCCGGGCAATTGCCGCAGAGGTCGCACGCGCGGCTCAGCAGGATGGCGTCGCGCCGCAGATTGACGAGGCTCAGCTGGCCGCGAATATCGATAAAATGTTCTGGCGAGCGCGCTACACCGCGTATAAACGATCGCCATTTTGATCGCCATCCCAGACACATATTACGGGAAGCGCGCCGGCTTCCCGCCGCACCGGGAAACCCCGCATGATTAATGTGCTGATTGTCGATGATGATTCCATGGTGGCCGAGCTGAACCGGCTGTTTCTCAGCCGGGTGGCGGATTTCCACTGCTGCGGCGTGGCCCCCACGGTCCGCGAAGCCAGGGAGATGCTTAGCCATTTGGCGCAGGTCGATCTGGTGCTGCTGGATGTCTACATGCAGCAAGAGAACGGGCTGGATCTGCTGCCCGCGCTACGCGCCGATGCGCGAAATATTGATGTCATTATGATTACCTCCGCTGCCGATAGGTGCACGGTTCAGACGGCGCTGCATTATGGCGTGGTCGATTACCTGATTAAACCGTTTCAGTTTCCGCGCTTTGAGGAGGCGCTGTTGTCATGGCGTAAAAAGCGCGATCTGAAGTATGCGAAATCCAGCTACGCCCAGGCCGATGTGGACAGCCTGCTGCGCAGCGGGGTTCAGCAGCAGGAAAGCGCACGCCGCTTGCCGAAAGGACTTACGCCGCAGACGCTTCGTCTGGTGTGCCAGTGGATTGACGCCTGGCAGGAGCGTGACTTTTCGACCAATGAACTGGCCGCGGCGCTGCAGATATCCCGGGTCTCATGCCGCAAATATCTGATTTGGCTGGAGCAGATAAATATCCTCTACACCACCAACCATTACGGCATCACCGGTCGTCCGGAATATCGTTACCGGCTCGTTGCCGATCATTTGGCGCTACTCAAACAATACGGCCAATGAACCCGGTGAGCCCATTGGCTGCGATTTTCACCCCTGATGCGGCTTCTTCTTGGGGTACAGCTCTTTACGCTTGTAGGGCTCGATTTCACCCGGCTTGCGCGTTTTCAGCAGCTTGAGGATCCAGGTGTACTGCTCGGTATGCGGCTTCACGAACACTTCCACCTCTTCGTTCATCCGCCGGGCGATAGTGTTATCGTCCGCTTCCAGCAGATCGTCCATCGGCGGGCGCACCAGCACCGTCAGACGATGCGTTTTACCATCATAGACCGGGAACAGCGGTACGACGCGGGCGCGGCAGACTTTCATTAAACGGCCGATCGCCGGGAGCGTCGCCTTGTAGGTGGCAAAGAAATCAACAAATTCACTGTGCTCGGCCCCGTGATCCTGATCCGGCAGATAGTAGCCCCAGTATCCCTGACGCACCGACTGAATAAACGGTTTGATCCCGTCGTTGCGCGCGTGCATACGACCGCCGAAACGACGGCGCACGGTATTCCAGACGTAATCGAATACCGGGTTGCCCTGGTTATGAAACATCGCCGCCATTTTTTGCCCGCCGGACGCCATCAGCATCGCCGGGATGTCTACTCCCCAGGCATGAGGAACCAGGAAGATCACTTTCTCGTTGTTGCGCTGCATTTCATCGATAATTTCTTTGCCCTGCCAGTCGACGCGAGAAAGAATCCGCTGCGGATCGCGCAGGCCTAACTCCGCCATCATCACCATCGCCTGCGGCGCGGAGGCATACATGGCATCAATTATTTCTTCACGTTCCTGCTCGCTTTTTTCCGGAAAGCAGTACAGCAGGTTAATTTGCGCCCGGCGGCGCGAACTCTTTGCCAGACGACCAACAAAACGCCCCAGTTTACCCAGGATCGGATCGCGGAAAGACGCGGGCGTCAGGGCAATTGCGCCGAAGGCAAAAACGCCGAACCACGCGCCCCAGTAGCGCGGCAGTAAAAAGGATTTTTCAAATTTTGGAATAAATTCAATATTATTTTTTTTCGTTTCCATGCCCAATCCGCAGAATTTCCGCTTAATAAAGATAATGGGTTAGTTTAGCGATACGTTGAGTAACGTACAAAAGAAAAAGCCGGCGCACAGCGTGCACCGGCTTTAACTGACGGAAGGTTAGTCAAACCGCAGCTGCGGAATCACCTGTTTTGCCTGCGCCAGATAATCGGTACGGTCGGAACCGCTGAGCCCTTCCGTACGCGGCAGTTTCGCCGTTAGCGGGTTGACCGCCTGCTGGTTGATCCACACTTCATAATGCAGATGCGGACCGGTAGAACGGCCGGTGTTGCCCGACAGCGCAATACGATCGCCGCGTTTCACCTTCTGCCCGGGTTTGACCAGCAGCTTACGCAGGTGCATATAGCGGGTGGTATAGGTGCGACCATGACGGACGGCGACGTAATAACCTGCCGCACCGCTACGTTTAGCCACCACCACTTCGCCATCCCCTACCGACAGCACCGGCGTGCCCTGCGGCATCGCAAAATCGACGCCACGATGCGGCGCGACGCGGCCGGTCACCGGGTTCAGACGACGCGGGTTAAAGTTCGAAGAGACGCGGAACTGACGTGCGGTCGGGAAGCGCAGGAACCCCTTCGCCAGGCCGGTACCGTTGCGATCGTAGAATTTGCCATCCTCAGCGCGGATCGCGTAATAGTCTTTGCCATCCGAACGCAGGCGTACGCCAAGCAGCTGGCTTTGCTCGCGCTTACCGTCGAGCATTTCACGCGACATCAGTACGGAAAACTCATCGCCTTTTTTCAGCTTACGGAAGTCCATCTGCCACTGCATGGCTTTGATCACCGCGCTAATTTCGGTGCTGGTCAGGCCGGCATCGCGAGCGCTGGCGACAAAGCTGCCGCCCACGGTACCTTTCAGTACGTTATTGACCCAGTCGCCTTTTTGCAGCTCGCTGCTCATTTTGAAACCGTTTGCAACCCGGTCATAGGTGCGGGTTTCGCGGCGCGACATCTCCCAGGTCAGGCTTTGCAGGTCACCGTCCGCCGTCAGGGTCCAGGAGAGCTGTTGGCCGATTTTCAGATTACGCAGCTCTTTATCCGCCGAGGAGAGCCGGGCGATATCGCCCATATCAATACCGTACTGATTAAGAATGCTGCTGAGCGTATCGCCGGTCGACACCACATATTCATGGCCGCCGGAATCGCTGTCCGCTTTATCATCCAGCTCATCCTGAGGGATAGCTTCTTCTTCCTGAGGCGCCTGATCGATGGGTTCCGAAGCCTCTGGCAGCAGCGAACGAATTTCGCTTTGTTCCAGCTCGATGGTTCTGGAGATGGGAGCCGTTTCGGGATGGTGGTAGATGTAGGGTCGCCAGACGGCGACCGCTAAGGTAAGAACGCTAAGCGACCCCAGCATAACGCGGTGAGGTCGTGGCAGATTGTTAAATGCCTGAGTGACAGCGCGGGCTATCTGTTGCACGTATTCACTTCCTCGTTATTCTCCTTTCAGGCAGCTGGAATACTGATTCGCCATCTGGCTCAGGAATTGCGGGTAACTCTCTTTACCCAGCTTAATTCCGATTCCAAGTGGATCCAGGGTTCCCATGCGCACGGACGTTCCCCTGGCAACAGCTTCGATGACCGCTGGCCTGAACTGTGGCTCAGCAAAAACGCAAGTTGCTTTTTGCTCAACCAGCTGTGTTCTGATTTCGTGTAAACGCTGCGCACCAGGCTGGATTTCAGGGTTGACAGTAAAATGGCCCAGTGGGGTCAAACCGTAGTGTTTTTCAAAGTAGCCGTAGGCGTCATGAAAAACGAAATATCCCTTCCCTTTCAGCGGTGCCAGCTCGGTCCCAACCTGCTTGTCGGTTGCGGCTAATTTTGCCTCAAAATCCTTCAGGTTGGCGTCAAGTTTGGCTCGACTCTGCGGCATAAGTTCCAATAATTTATCGTGGATTGCAACCGCCGAAAGGCGCGCTATCTCTGGGGAAAGCCACAGATGCATGTTATAGATGCCGTGATGGTGATCGTCGTCACTATTTTCCCCGGCGCCATGGTCGTGACCGTGATGGTCGTCGTCGTCGTCGGTGCCTTTCATGAGTAACGGTTTCACGCCGTCAAGCTCGGCAATCGTCACCTTTTTGTTCGGCGCAATGCTTTGCGTTGACTTATCCATAAACGCCTCCATCTCTGGACCAATCCAGACCACTAAGTCTGCGTTCTGTAAGCGTTTTGCATCCGATGGCCGCAGCGAATAGTCATGCTCAGAGGCCCCGTCCGGCAGCAGTACCTGGGTCTCGGTTACCCCATCAGCGATCGCTGATGCGATAAAGCCCAGTGGCTTAAGGGAAGTGACAACCGCGGCGCTGGCCAACGGCGCATGGGCGAACAAAAAAGCGGCGCTAAGTCCAGCGCAAAGAAGCGTATTTTTATGTAACATAATGCGTCTAATCATCGTATAGAATGAGAGAGATGTGATATTATAACATTCACTGGCTTGTGCAACCTCTAATTTGATATGACAAATCTTGTAACTCTGGAAAACGTCGCGGTCGTTTATGGCCAAAGGCGCGTGCTGTCTGACATTTCGCTAACGCTAAAGCCGGGCAAAATTTTAACCTTACTGGGGCCGAACGGCGCCGGTAAATCGACCCTCGTGAGAGTGGTTCTGGGGCTGGTAGCACCCTCGGAAGGGATTATCAAACGCGACGGGCATCTGAGGATCGGCTATGTGCCGCAAAAGCTGCACCTTGATGCTACCCTGCCGCTGACCGTCAGCCGCTTTATGCTTTTACGTCCGGGAACGCACAAACGCGACATTCTGCCAGCGCTTAAGCGCGTGCAGGCCGGGCATCTGATCGACGCCCCTATGCAGAAGCTTTCCGGCGGAGAGACCCAGCGGGTACTGCTGGCGCGGGCGCTGCTCAATCAGCCGCAGCTGCTGGTGCTCGACGAGCCGACGCAGGGCGTTGACGTCAACGGCCAGGTGGCGCTTTACGATCTGATTAACCAGCTGCGCCAGGAGCTTGATTGCGCCGTACTGATGGTTTCTCATGACCTGCATCTGGTGATGGCCAAAACCGACGAAGTGCTGTGCCTGAATCAGCATATTTGCTGCTCCGGCGCGCCGGAAGTGGTCTCTATGCACCCGGAATTTATCTCGATGTTCGGCCAGCGCGGCGCGGAACAGCTAGGGATCTATCGCCATCATCATAACCACCGCCACGACCTGCAGGGGCGGATTGTACTGCGTCGGGGAAATGACCGTTAATGATTGAACTACTGCTCCCCGGCTGGCTGGCCGGAATGATGCTCGCCTGTGCGGCGGGTCCGCTGGGATCGTTCGTCGTCTGGCGCCGGATGTCTTACTTCGGTGATACCCTGGCCCACGCCTCTCTGCTCGGCGTGGCTTTTGGTTTACTGCTCAACGTCAATCCGTTCTATGCGGTCATCGCGGTGACGCTGCTGCTGGCGGGCGGCCTGGTGTGGCTGGAGAAACGCCCCCACCTGGCGGTAGACACGCTACTCGGCATCATGGCGCACAGCGCGCTGTCTCTGGGCCTGGTGGTGGTCAGCCTGATGTCGAACGTGCGCGTCGATCTGATGGCCTATCTGTTCGGCGATCTGCTGGCGGTGACGCCGGAAGATTTGATCTCCATTGCGATTGGCGTGGTTATCGTGCTGGCGATCCTGCTCTGGCAATGGCGCAACCTGCTGTCGATGACCATTAGCCCGGATCTGGCGTTTGTTGATGGCGTTAAGCTTCAGCGGGTCAAGCTGCTATTGATGCTGGTGACCGCGCTGACCATCGGCGTGGCGATGAAGTTCGTCGGGGCGCTGATTATCACGTCGCTGCTGATTATTCCCGCCGCCACGGCCCGCCGCTTTGCCCGTACGCCGGAGCAAATGGCGGGAGTGGCGGTTGGCGTGGGAATGATTGCGGTGACCGGAGGATTGACCTTCTCGGCGTTCTACGACACGCCAGCGGGGCCTTCCGTGGTGCTGTGCGCCGCGCTGCTGTTTATTTTCAGCATGAGCAAGAAACCGGCCGCCTGACGCTTATGCGCCCGCGTCAGCCGCCATCAAAACTCGGCTGACGGCTATGGGCTCACGGCCGTCTGCGAACGTTGTAGCCCGGCTAAGGCCTTCACGCCGCAAGCCGGGACATCAAACCGCAATACCGCTTCAGCTATTTCCCCGGCTTGCGCTCCGCTTAGCCGGGCTACTGGCCCCTGAGGTCTGCTGTTTTATAGCCGGACAACGATTACGGCATTTCCGGCGGCGTAATACCGAAGTGGGTCCAGGCCCGTACCGTCGCCATTCGCCCGCGCGGCGTACGCTGTAAAAAGCCCTGCTGGATCAGATACGGCTCCAGCACATCTTCAATGGTTTCCCGCTCTTCACCGATGGCCGCAGCCAGGTTATCCAGGCCGACCGGCCCGCCAAAGAATTTATCGATGACCGCCAGCAGCAGCTTACGGTCCATATAATCAAAGCCTTCGGCATCCACGTTGAGCATATCCAGCGCCTGAGCGGCAATCTCCTCAGAGATACGCCCGTCGTAGCGAACCTCGGCAAAGTCACGCACCCTGCGCAGCAGGCGGTTGGCGATTCGCGGCGTACCGCGCGCGCGGCGCGCGACCTCCAGAGCCCCCTCTTCGCTCATCTCCAGTCCCATATAGCGGGCGCTGCGGCTGACAATATGCTGCAGGTCCGGGATCTGGTAAAACTCCAGGCGCTGAACGATGCCAAAACGGTCGCGCAGCGGTGATGTCAGCGAGCCGGCGCGAGTGGTCGCGCCAATCAGGGTAAACGGCGGCAGATCGATTTTTATCGAACGCGCCGCGGGCCCTTCGCCAATCATGATATCCAGCTGATAATCTTCCATTGCCGGATACAGGACTTCTTCGACCACCGGCGACAGGCGGTGGATCTCGTCGATAAACAGAACGTCGTGGGGCTCAAGATTGGTCAGCATCGCCGCCAGATCGCCCGCCTTCTCCAGCACCGGGCCGGAGGTGGTGCGCAGGTTAACGCCCATCTCGTTGGCGACGATGTTCGCCAGCGTGGTTTTCCCGAGCCCCGGCGGGCCAAAAATCAGCAGGTGATCGAGCGCGTCGCCGCGCAGCTTCGCCGCCTGGATAAAGATCTCCATTTGCGAACGGACGTGCGGCTGGCCCACGTACTCTTGCAGCAATTTAGGACGAATTGCGCGATCGGCCGCCTCTTCAAAACCGCTGCTGTCCGCCGATACCAGCCTGTCTGCTTCAATCATCCCTTACCTCACAACGCGGCGCGGAGCGCTTCGCGAATTAGCGTTTCACTGTTGGCATCCGGGCGTACGATTTTGCTGACCATCCGGCTGGCCTCCTGAGGTTTATAGCCCAGCGCCACCAGCGCGGCAACCGCTTCCTGTTCAGCGTCATCGTCAGACGGGCCAGCCGGCGACGTCAGGACCAGATCCGCTGCCGGCGTAAACAGATCGCCGTGCAGTCCTTTGAAGCGGTCTTTCATTTCGACAATCAGGCGTTCCGCAGTTTTCTTGCCGATCCCTGGCAGTTTGACCAGCGCCGCCAGCTCTTCACGCTCAACGGCATTGACAAACTGCTGCGCCGACATGCCGGAAAGGATCGCCAGCGCCAGCTTTGGACCGACGCCGTTGGTTTTAATCAGCTCTTTAAACAGCGTGCGCTCCTGCTTGTTATTAAAGCCATACAGCAGCTGTGCATCTTCACGGACGATAAAGTGGGTGAAAATGATCGCCTCTTTACCCACGTCCGGCAGCTCATAGAAGCAGGTCATCGGCAGATGAACCTCATAGCCTACGCCTCCCGTTTCAAGTAAAACCAGCGGGGGTTGTTTTTCGAGAATGATGCCTCTGAGTCTGCCTATCACATGGAGCTCCTGGATTAAGGGCCGAAAGTCTAATGCGGTATCATAAAAAAAGGCTGGATAGATATCCAGCCTGATTTCAGGTTATCGTAAGCGTCCGCGCGCCAGGTTCAGGCGGCTTTCGCCGATCTGAGCTGCGTTCTGGCTGACGTGGCAATGGGTGATGGCGATGGCTAAAGCATCTGCCGCATCCGCCTGCGGGTTAGCCGGCAGCTTAAGCAACGTGCGCACCATGTGCTGCACCTGGCTCTTTTCCGCGCTGCCGATGCCGACAACGGTCTGCTTTACCTGCCTGGCGGCGTACTCAAAGACCGGTAGGTCCTGATTCGTCGCCGCGACAATCGCCACGCCGCGCGCCTGGCCGAGCTTCAGCGCCGAGTCGGCGTTCTTTGCCATAAACACTTGTTCGATGGCGAAGTAGTCCGGCTGGAACTGGGTGATAATTTCCGTCACGCCCGCATAGATAAGCTTCAGGCGAGACGGTAAATCATCCACTTTCGTGCGAATACAGCCGCTGCCCAGGTAGCTCAGCTGGCGTCCAACCTGGCGGATGACGCCATAACCAGTGACGCGCGACCCCGGGTCAATGCCGA
The DNA here is from genome assembly GCF_007910085.1 of Klebsiella sp. ME-303. Lineage (NCBI taxonomy): Bacteria > Pseudomonadati > Pseudomonadota > Gammaproteobacteria > Enterobacterales > Enterobacteriaceae > Klebsiella > Klebsiella sp. ME-303. The sequence goes on from NZ_VOJB01000057.1 coordinate 312,935, forward strand.
GAATAATGGCCATCACGCGCCTCCGGTTAGTGGTTTAACGGTCGGCAACATTAGAGCGTTGCGGCGACCTCATCAGAGATCTCGCCGTTATGATAAACTTCCTGCACGTCGTCGCAATCTTCCAGCATATCGATCAGACGCAGCAGTTTCGGCGCAGTTTCCGCGTCCATGTCCGCTTTGGTTGACGGGATCATCGAGACTTCAGCGGCGTCCGCTTTCAGGCCGGCGGCTTCCAGCGCATCGCGTACCGCGCCCATCTCTTCCCAGGCGGTATAAACGTCAATCGCGCCGTCGTCATAGGTCACAACGTCTTCCGCGCCCGCTTCCAGCGCCGCTTCCATGATCGCATCTTCGTCGCCTTTCTCGAAGGAGATAACGCCTTTTTTGCTGAACAGGTAGGAAACGGAACCGTCGGTCCCCAGGTTACCGCCGGTTTTGGTGAAGGCATGACGTACTTCCGCCACGGTACGGTTGCGGTTGTCGGACAGACATTCAACCATTACCGCCGTGCCGCCAGGACCGTAACCTTCATAGATGATGGTTTCCATGTTCGCATCATCATCGCCGCCGACGCCGCGCGCGATAGCGCGGTTCAGGGTGTCGCGGGTCATGTTGTTGCTCAGCGCTTTGTCGATTGCCGCGCGCAGACGCGGGTTAGAGCCCGCATCGCCGCCGCCCAGACGCGCGGCGGTGACCAGCTCGCGAATAATTTTCGTAAAGATCTTACCGCGCTTGGCATCCTGTGCCGCTTTGCGGTGCTTGGTGTTGGCCCATTTACTATGACCTGCCATAAAAAACTCTCCAAAAAAAAGCGCGCCCTTTCAGGCGGCGTTAATTACAAATTCTTCAATCGCCTGCCGGTTGCTCCAGGACTTGGTCAACGTGGCGGCTTCCGCCGCGTCAACCCAGCGATAGTCCAGATGTTCCGTAAAGACAATCTGGCGTTCATGGGGGAGCGCGAGACGGAACCAAAACTCCGTATTGCGCTCAACGCCCGGCGCATAGCGATGACGTAAATGAGAAAATATCTCGAATTCTACCGTACGCTGACAATCAACCAAAGCCAGCTGCTCGCAGGCAACATCGATAGCGACCTCTTCCATAACTTCACGCGCGGCAGCCTGCGGCGCGGTTTCTCCCTCTTCCAGGCTGCCGGTAACCGACTGCCAGAACGCGGGATCGTCGCGCCGCTGCAACATCAGCACCCGCTTCGTATCTTCGGCGTAAATCACCACCAGTACGGAAACGGGGAGCTTGAATGACATCTTACTTATTCTCCAGAGACTCTTTTGCCTCTTTCGCCACCACCTGAATACCGAGTTCGCTCAGCGATGCCGGGTTAGCGAAGCTTGGCGCTTCGGTCATCAGGCAAGCGGCTGCGGTCGTTTTCGGGAAGGCGATAACGTCACGGATATTATCGGTACCGGTCAGCAGCATGGTCAAACGGTCGAGGCCAAAAGCCAGACCCGCGTGCGGCGGGGTACCGTATTTCAGCGCGTCCAGCAGGAAGCCAAACTTCTCGCGCTGCTCCTGCTCGTTAATGCCCAGGATGCCGAACACGGTCTGCTGCATCTCACCGCTGTGAATACGCACGGAACCGCCGCCCACTTCATAGCCGTTGATGACCATATCGTAGGCGTTGGCCACCGCGTCTTCCGGCGCGGCTTTCAGCTCGGCGGCGGACATGTCTTTCGGCGAGGTGAACGGATGGTGCATCGCGGTCAGGCCGCCTTCGCCGTCGTCTTCAAACATCGGGAAGTCGATCACCCACAGCGGCGCCCATTTGTCTTCGTCGGTCAGGTTCAGGTCTTTGCCCAGCTTCAGACGCAGCGCGCCCAGCGCGTCGGCGACCACTTTTTTGTTATCCGCGCCGAAGAAGATCATATCGCCATCCTGCGCGCCGGTGCGCTCAAGGATCGCTTCAACGATGTCGGCGTTGAGGAATTTAGCCACCGGGCTGTTGATGCCTTCAAGGCCTTTCGCCCGCTCGGTTACTTTAATATAGGCCAGCCCTTTCGCGCCGTAGATCTGGACAAACTTACCGTATTCGTCGATTTGCTTACGGGTCAGCGCAGCGCCGCCCGGTACGCGCAGCGCGGCAACGCGCCCTTTGGCGTCGTTAGCCGGGCCGGCGAAGACGGCGAATTCCACCGCTTTCACCAGATCGGCGACGTCCACCAGCTCCATCGGGTTACGCAGGTCTGGTTTGTCAGAACCGTAGCGGCGCTCGGCTTCGGCGAAGGTCATGATCGGGAAATCGCCCAGATCCACGCCCTTCACTTCCTGCCACAGGTTGCGCACCAGCGCTTCCATGACTTCGCGCACCTGCCCGGCGGTCATGAAGGAGGTTTCCACATCGATCTGGGTAAATTCCGGCTGACGGTCGGCACGCAGGTCTTCGTCGCGGAAGCATTTAACGATCTGATAGTAGCGGTCAAAACCGGACATCATCAGCAACTGCTTGAACAGCTGTGGAGACTGCGGCAGCGCGTAGAATTTCCCTTTATGCACGCGGGATGGGACCAGGTAGTCGCGCGCGCCTTCCGGCGTGGCTTTGGTCAGCATCGGCGTTTCGATGTCGAGGAAACCGTGGTCATCCATAAAGCGGCGCACCAGGCTGGTGATTTTCGCACGGGTCTTCAGGCGCTGCGCCATTTCCGGACGACGCAGGTCCAGATAGCGATATTTCAGACGCGCTTCTTCGGTATTGACGTGGTTGGAGTCCAGCGGCAGCGCTTCAGCGCGGTTGATAATCGTCAGATCCGATGCCAGCACTTCGATGGCGCCGGTGGCCATATCACTATTGATGTTTTTTTCGTCACGCGCGCGCACGGTACCGGTGACCTGGATGCAGAACTCATTACGCAGTTCAGAGGCCAGCTTTAATGCGTCGGCACGATCCGGATCGAAAAACACCTGTACGATGCCTTCGCGGTCACGCATATCGATAAAGATAAGGCTACCGAGATCACGACGACGGTTGACCCAACCACACAGAGTCACTTGCTGCCCTACGTGGGACAGACGAAGCTGCCCGCAATATTCTGTACGCATGAGATATCCCTTAACTTAGCCGCAGGCGGATTGTTGCCTGTCTTGCAGGCGACGAGGTCGCAGCTTTAGCTGATGTCACAACTGAATGAAAAAAGGCGGCTATTATACTGGAAATTATGGCGCACGATAAGCCCGGCGCAGCGCGCAGCGTTGCTTTGCTGCGCGCTTATTGCTTGTACTCACAAAAATTAACAAAATTTGTTACCCTCGGGCGAGATCGGCAACGGTATTGTAGCGACCTGACAACAGAAGAAGATACGGGGATATCATGTTAGAACTCAATGCAAAAAAAACCGCGCTGGTGGTTATAGACCTGCAGGAAGGCATTTTACCGTTTGCCGGCGGCCCGCATCGGGCTGACGACGTGGTTGAGCGCGCCGCGAGTCTGGCCAAAAAGTGCCGCCAGCAGGGTTCCCCGGTGGTCATGGTTCGCGTTGGCTGGTCGGCGGATTTCGCCGAAGCGCTGAAGCAGCCGGTCGATGCCCAGGCAGGCGCCCATACGCTACCGGAAAACTGGTGGACCTATCCGCTGGCGCTGGAAAAGCAGGAGAGCGACATCGAAGTCACCAAACGCCAGTGGGGAGCCTTTTACGGCACCGACCTGGAGCTGCAGCTTCGCCGTCGCGGTATCGATACGATTATCCTGTGCGGTATCTCAACCAATATCGGCGTCGAATCGACGGCGCGCAACGCCTGGGAGCTGGGCTTCAATCTGATTCTCGTTGAAGACGCCTGCAGCGCAGCAACGGCTGAACAGCATCAGGGCAGCATGACGCACATCTTCCCGCGTATTGCCCGCGTGCGCAGTACCGAGGAGGTACTTGCCGCGTTATGATCTATATTGGGCTTCCCCAATGGGCGCACCCGAAGTGGGTGCGCCTGGGTATCACCAGCCTTGAAGAGTATGCCCGCCATTTTAACTGCGTGGAGGGCAACACGACCCTGTACGCTTTACCAAAAGCTGAGATTGTCAGCCGCTGGTATGAACAAACCCACGATGATTTTCGCTTCTGCTTCAAGTTTCCGGCCACCATTTCGCACCAGGCATCGCTGCGCAACTGCGACGACTTAAGCCACGAGTTTTTCACCCGCCTGGCGCCGCTGTCATCGCGCATTGGCCAATACTGGCTGCAACTGCCGGCCACGTTCGGCCCTCGGGATCTTCCCGCGCTCTGGCAGTTCCTCGACAGCCTGCCGCGCGAATTCAGCTACGGCGTTGAGGTAAGGCATCCGGAGTTTTTCGCCAAAGAGGAAGCGGAACAACAGCTCAATCGCGGGCTGCATCAGCGAAACGTCAACCGCGTGATCCTGGATAGCCGTCCGGTTCATAGCGCCGTCGCCCGCAGCCCGGCGATGCTCGATGCACAAAGAAAGAAGCCAAAAGTCCCCGTCCATGCGCTGGTGACGGCCCACCATCCGATGGTGCGTTTTATCGGCAGCGATGACATGGCGCAAAATCGTGAGCTGTTTAGCGTGTGGTTACGCACGCTGCCAAAATGGGCGCAGACAACCACGCCGTACTTATTCCTCCATACCCCGGATATCGCCCAGGCGCCGGAACTGGTCGACACCCTGTGGAGCGATCTGCGCGCCGCCCTACCGGAAATAGGGGCGGCACCTTCAATTCCGCAGCAAACCTCTCTTTTCTGATATCCTGCTATCCTCAATTGAGCCACCGGAAGCGATAAAAGGGAGTTTTGAGTATGGTCAGCGCGCTGTATGCGGTTTTAGGTGCGTTATTGCTTATTAAGTTTTCCTGGGACGTTGTACGACTGAGGACGCAATATCGCGTTGGCTACGGCGACGGCGGTTTTAGCGAACTGCAGGTTGCTATACGCGTGCACGGGAACGCGGTGGAATATGTTCCCATTGGCCTGATTCTGCTGCTGTTTATGGAAATGAACGGCGCGCAGACCTGGATGGTCCACGTCTGCGGTATTTTACTGATCGCCGGGCGCCTGATGCACTCCTATGGCTTTCATCATCGTCTCTACCGCTGGCGTCGTTCCGGCATGAGCGCGACGTGGTGTTCGTTGTTGCTGATGGTGCTGGCGAACTTCTGGTATATGCCCTGGGAGTTGGTTTTCTCCGTCCGTTAGCGCACAATACGCCGTTTTCGATTTTTCGGGTTTAACGTTATGTCTCACCGCGATACGCTTTTTTCCGCGCCGATTGCCAGTCTCGGCGACTGGACCTTTGATGAACGGGTTGCTGAAGTCTTCCCGGATATGATCCAGCGCTCTGTTCCCGGCTATTCCAATATCATTTCCATGATCGGCATGCTGGCGGAACGTTTCGTTCAGCCGGATACCCAGGTTTACGATCTCGGCTGCTCGCTTGGCGCAGCCACGCTGTCCGTGCGCCGCAATATTGCGCATGCCGGCTGCAAAATCATCGCCGTTGATAATTCGCCGGCCATGGTCGAACGCTGCCGTCGCCATATTGACGCCTATAAGGCGCCGACGCCGGTCGAAGTGATTGAAGGCGATATTCGCCACGTCACGATAGAAAACGCCTCGATGGTGGTGCTGAACTTCACCATCCAGTTTCTCGAACCGGGCGAACGCCAGGCCATTCTTGATAAGGTCTATCAGGGGCTCAATCCGGGCGGCGCGCTGGTGCTGTCGGAAAAATTCAGCTTCGAAGATGACAACGTCGGCGAACTGCTGTTCAACATGCATCATGATTTCAAACGCGCCAACGGCTATAGCGAGCTGGAAATCAGCCAAAAGCGCAGCATGCTGGAAAACGTGATGCTCACCGATTCCGTCGAAACCCACAAAGCGCGCCTGCGCAAGGCCGGTTTCGAACATGCCGAACTGTGGTTCCAGTGCTTTAACTTCGGATCGTTAATCGCCGTAAAATCCGGGGACCAGGCATGATTGATTTCAGCAACTTTTATCAGTTGATTGCCAAAAGCCCGCTGTCGCACTGGCTGGAGACGCTGCCCGCTCAGGTGGCGGCCTGGCAGCGTGACGCGCTGCACGGGAAATACCGGGAATGGGAGCGGGCCGTAGAGTTTCTGCCCGAGTTTTCGCCCTACCGACTGGATCTGCTGCATAGCGTTACCGCGGAGAGCGAAACGCCGCTGGGCGACGGTCAGCGTCTGCGGATTGAAAACCTGCTGAAGAATCTGATGCCGTGGCGTAAAGGACCCTGGTCGCTTTACGGCGTGAATATCGACACCGAATGGCGTTCCGACTGGAAGTGGGAACGCGTACTGCCGCACCTTTCCGACCTCACCGGACGTACCATCCTTGATGTCGGCTGCGGCAGCGGATACCACATGTGGCGGATGATTGGCGCCGGGGCTCGTCTGGCGGTGGGCATCGATCCCACCCAGCTGTTCCTTTGCCAGTTTGAAGCGGTGCGAAAGCTGTTGGGCAACGATCAGCGCGCGCATCTGCTGCCGCTGGGCATTGAGCAGCTTCCGGCGCTGAACGCCTTTGATACCGTCTTTTCGATGGGCGTGCTGTACCACCGCCGCTCCCCGCTCGATCACCTGTGGCAGCTCAAAGATCAGCTGGTTCCCGGCGGCGAGCTGGTGCTGGAGACGCTGGTCGTCGAGGGCGACGAAAATACCGTGCTGGTGCCGGGCGATCGCTATGCGCAGATGCGCAACGTCTACTTTATCCCTTCTGCCGCCGCGCTAAAGCAGTGGCTGGAGAAATGCGGGTTTATCGATGTACGCATCGTCGACGCCTGCGTGACGTCCACCGAAGAGCAGCGCCGCACCGAGTGGATGACCACCGAGTCGCTGGCCGACTTCCTCGATCCGCAGGATAGCAGCAAAACCCGCGAAGGCTACCCTGCCCCGCTGCGCGCGGTGCTTATTGCCACCAAACCGGAAACAGAACAGTCGCTGGCGGCGAAAAAGCGGGCCGACAAGCAGCCTGGCTAACGCGTTTTCAGGATAAAAAAAGGCCCCTGTTTAATGGGCAGGGGCCTGGTACGGGCAATCATCATATTGGGCGACATGATGTGCAGCAAAAAACGGTTTATCCCCGTCATACTTCAAGTTGCATGTGCGTTGGCTTTGTTACTCGGCTCATCCATGAGCCTCGCCCTTACGGGCCGCCGGGATACGGCGTTCAAATCTGTTCCAGACAGATTTGTCGCTCACCCCAGTCACTTACTTGAGTAAGCTCCTGTGGATTCCCTGCGTCGCCGCCTTCTCGCAACTCGAATTATTTAGGGTTTTAATCTCTCTGTGCGGAAATAATCTTCTTCATTTCCGCTACCGCTTCGCCATTGACGGCGTAGCGTAAGTATTCATCTGCTTCGGCATCCGTAGACATCGACAGCCCGGGATTGCGAAAGCGCATCGGGGACGGTAACCACTGGCCTGCCGAGGAGTGCACCTCTTTTACCCCTGCCTGCAAAAATAGCGGCAGGTTGGCGGCGCGGACGCCTGCACCGGCCATAATAATAGGAGTATCGCTTTGGGAAATAAGTTCCCTGATTAATGAAATTCCTTTTTCGGCTGAAGACTGCTGGCCCGAAGTCAGGATACGCTGAACGCCGAGTTCAGCCAGCTCAGCGCTGGCCTGGCGCGGGTCGGCGCACATATCAAAGGCCCGATGAAAGGTGACGGCCAGGGTTCCCGCCGCCGCCATTATTTTTTTCATTCGCGCCCTATCCACCCGACCGTCGGCGTCCAGAACGCCGATCACCATGCCGGGAAAACCGAGATCCTTCACCGCGGCCACATCATCAAGCATCGCGGCAAATTCGCCGGCGGTATAGCAAAAATCACCGCCGCGCGGGCGAATAATCGGATGAACGGGAATGGTCACCGCTTCACGCACCGATTTCAGTACCCCCAGCGAAGGCGTCAGCCCTCCCTCCTGCGGCGCGGCGCATAGCTCGATGCGATCGGCGCCCCGGCGCTGGGCCTCCAGCGCGCACTCCATGCTGTAACAACAGACTTCCAGTAAGGTCATTCTTCTCTCCGTCGATAGGGCAGGCACTACAGAATGTCACGATTTCTTCCGGCAGACGCCGCGTCGCTTCACACTGTTATCGTTCAGCGTGTTCGCTGGCGACAATTTGCTCAATCGACCACGGGTGAAATTTGATCGTCACTTTGCCATCCGTTACCGCCAGGGTCGGATTCGGTAAACGCTCACGCTCTCCTTTCGGCGCGCTGGTCTTCACAAAAATGCCCGGCTGGCCCAGCCCTTCATCGGAAAGCAGCGCCAGCGCGCGGGTATTGAGCGTTTCAGGATCGCCCGGCAGAACGATTTCAATATGCTCCCAGCCTTCATGCGGATAGCGCTTTTCGCCCGGCCACGGCAGTTCAACAACGCTAAAACGCCAGTGCGCCACGACCACCGGCTCATCCAGCCTGAACAGGCAGATGGGTCGACCGTTAATAACATTTTCCGACAGCAGAGTAGCGCATTGTTCAAAGCCGCGACGCCAGCGCTCCACCGTAGCGTTCTGGTGACAGCGCAGGGAAATATGGTCGGCGTCATGGGGCGTAATATCGAGACCGAGCCGGTGAGCAAGCGCGTTCAGCGCCTCGGTAAAGCGCGGCAGGTCCGCGGAAATATCGTTCAGTTCATCTATCTGCTGCCAGTTCGCCATCGTAAGCCTCGGTACTCGCTAAAAAGCGCTAATCTATCGCGTTTTCCGCGACCGACCAACCGGCAATCGCCGGCAGCGTCCCGCGAACGGTTATTCGTTGAGCGCGAGGCTCAGCAACCTCCGCGCGGTGCTGACGCGTGGGTGCAAATGCAGTATACTCCTGCCCTAATTTGTCCACATTCCCGCGCCGCCCCATCAGGGTGACGGCGTGTTAACGTAAGGTGTTTCGGTGAATATTCAGGCTCTTCTCTCAGAAAAAGTCAGTCAGGCCCTGATCGCGGCAGGCGCGTCTGCCGATTGCGAACCTCAGGTCCGCCAGTCAGCAAAAGTCCAGTTCGGCGACTATCAGGCCAACGGCGTGATGGCCGTTGCCAAAAAACTGGGCATGGCGCCGCGACAACTTGCAGAGCAGGTACTGTCTCATCTCGATCTGAGCGGGATTGCCAATAAGGTAGAGATCGCCGGCCCTGGCTTTATTAATATTTTCCTCGATCCGGCCTTCCTCGCGGAAAACGTCAGCAGCGCGCTGAAATCGGAACGTCTGGGCGTGGCTCAGCCGCAGGCGCAGACGGTGGTCGTCGATTACTCCGCGCCGAACGTGGCGAAAGAGATGCACGTAGGCCATCTGCGTTCCACCATTATTGGCGACGCCGCGGTGCGTACGCTGGAGTTTCTCGGCCATAAAGTGATCCGCGCTAACCACGTGGGCGACTGGGGCACCCAGTTCGGCATGCTCATCGCGTACCTGGAAAAACAGCAGCAGGAAAACGCCGGTGAAATGGCGCTGGCCGACCTCGAAGGTTTCTATCGCGAAGCGAAAAAACACTACGATGAAGATGAAGCCTTCGCCGAGCGCGCGCGCAGCTATGTCGTTAAGCTGCAGGGCGGCGACGAGTACTTCCGCGAAATGTGGCGCAAGCTGGTCGACATCACCATGTCGCAAAACCAGTTAACCTATAACCGCCTCAACGTTACCCTGACCCGCGACGACGTGATGGGTGAAAGCCTCTATAACCCGATGCTGCCGGGTATCGTTGCCGATCTGAAAGCCAAAGGTCTGGCGGTAGAAAGCGAAGGCGCGACCGTGGTGTTCCTTGATGAGTACAAAAACAAGGAAGGCGAACCGATGGGCGTTATCATCCAGAAGAAGGATGGCGGCTATCTCTACACCACCACCGATATCGCCTGCGCAAAATACCGTTACGAAAACTTGCATGCTGACCGCGTGCTTTACTACATCGACTCTCGCCAGCACCAGCACCTGATGCAGGCGTGGACCATCGTGCGTAAAGCCGGCTACGTACCGGATTCCGTCCCGCTGGAGCACCACATGTTCGGCATGATGCTCGGCAAAGATGGCAAACCGTTTAAAACCCGCGCCGGCGGTACCGTGAAGCTGGCCGACCTGCTGGACGAAGCGCTGGAGCGCGCACGCCGTCTGGTGGCGGAGAAGAACCCGGATATGCCCGCCGATGAGCTGGAAAAACTGGCGAACGCGGTCGGGATCGGCGCGGTGAAATATGCCGACTTGTCTAAAAACCGCACCACCGACTACATCTTTGACTGGGACAACATGCTGGCCTTTGAGGGCAATACCGCGCCTTATATGCAGTATGCCTATACCCGCGTGCTCTCCGTGTTCCGCAAGGCGGATATCGATGAAAGCGCGCTGGCGGCGGCGCCGGTGGTCATCACCGAAGAGCGCGAAGCCCAGCTGGCGGCCCGTCTGCTGCAGTTTGAAGAAACCCTGACGGTCGTCGCGCGTGAAGGCACGCCGCACGTGATGTGTTCTTACCTGTACGATCTGGCGGGTCTGTTCTCCGGCTTCTACGAGCACTGCCCGATCCTGAGCGCCGAAAGCGAAGAGACGCGCAACAGCCGCCTGAAGCTGGCGCTGCTGACGGCGAAAACGCTGAAGCTGGGTCTGGATACCCTGGGTATCGAAACCGTAGAACGGATGTAAAAACAAACCCGGCGAAAGCCGGGTTTGTTTTATAACGCCTGATGGCGCCACGCTCATCAGACCTGCAGCATCATTGTAGCCCCGGTAAGCGTAAGCGCCACCGGGGAAATTCCGCCCTTCTCAGAAATACTTCCGCAGATACTCCGTCAGGCACAGGATCGCCATCGCCTGGCCATACGGCATCGACGTCAGCGGAATGTCGCGATAAAAATCCAGATTCGAACCCATGCCGGTACCGAACGACGTTTGCAGCAGCTCCCCTTGCGCTGAAATATTCTGCACGATGCCGCGAATCGCTTTTTCCGCAACCTCCGCATACGCCTGGCTCACGTAGCGCTTGCGCACCGCTTTGAGGATCCCATAAGCAAAACCGGCGGTCGCCGACGCTTCCAGATAGGAGTCAGGATCGTCAAGCAGCGTATGCCACAGGCCGCTATCGTCCTGACAGCGTGCCAGCGCCGCAATCTGCGCATTCAGCACCTGCACCAGATAACGCCGTACCGCGCTGTTCTCGGGTAAATCCACCAGCTCCAGGAAATCCGGAATAACGATAGTCAGCCAGCTATTGCCGCGGGCCCAGCGAGCGTGGGCGAAATTATGCCGCCCCTCATAGCTCCAGCCGTGAAACCACAGGCCGGTCTCACGGTCCATCAGATTCTGCACGTGCAGCAGAAACTGATATACCGCTTCCTCTACGTATTGCGGACGATTAAGCAGCTTGCCGATTTTCGCCAGCGGCAGAACCGTCATCATCAGCGTGTCGTCCCACATCTGCTGATGATTCTCTTCCGCCAGGGTGATGTGCTGCATGCCGCCAGACTCAGTGCGCGGCATTTCGTTCATCGCCCACTCCGCCCAGCTATCGAGCCAGGGCAGATACGCGGGGTTGCCCGTCTCTTCGTAGCGGTAAGCCAGGGTGAGAAACGGCGCCATGGTGTTAACGTTTTTGGTGGTCGCGCCTTCGGCAAAGCGGTCGGCAAACCAGCCATCAATAATGTCGCGCATCGCCGTATCGCCGGTCTGCTGGTAATACTGATAAATACCGTACAGGCCGACGCCGTGAGTCCACTCCCAGCCGTTCCACCCTTTGGTGTCGATAACGCGTCCGTCGTCCAGCCGCAGTAAAAATTGCCCGCTTTCGTCCTTAATGTTGACCAGATTGTGCGTCACCTTCTGAATCAGCGCCTGCAGTTCATTGCGGGCGATAAAACGCTCCGGCTGGCGCAGTAGTGGGCTATGTTTGACAGGCCAAACTTTCATATCCTTAACCTCTGTTATATGTCGAATTCATGGCTGAACGCGGCTTCAGCGCTGGCGCGGCGGGTTTATTCCGATTCAGATAACCAATATTGTTGTTTCCCCACAGGGCGTCGTACGGCATCCCGGCCAGCATCTCCACCACCTCACGATCCCCGGCGCTGGCCAGTTCTGGCTGAGCGCGGCCGGATTCACGCATTTTCAGCGTTTCCGCGCGCAGGACGCTGTGGGTTTGCAGATTGAGCTTAAAGCGCAGGGAAACGAGGAAACCGCAGGCCAGCACCAGTAAGGTGCCCACGCTGAGGATCAGCAGAATGGTATGGCTCACTTCATAGGGCTGCGTTTTCTGTCCGGAGACAAAGCCCGACATCTGCATGATGATCCCCACCAGCATCACCGCTCCGGCCTGGGAAGCTTTACGCGTCAGGGTCATGATCCCGGCAAAGATGCCTTCGCGGCGCTGGCCGGTGATCACTTCGTCCACGTCGGCAATATAGGTGTAGGTGTTCCACGGAACGTAGTTGATGCCGCCGCGGCCCAGGCCCGCCACCGCGGATATCAGCAGCAGCAGCGAATAGACATCGCTGAGGCCAGCGTAGTACAGCACCGCGTAAGAGAGCGAACTCAGGCCGAACAGCACCACCACCATGCGGTACGATGGCGCCGGCCCGAAGCGAATACACAGCGGGATCATGGCGATAACCGCAATAAACTGGAAGATCGCCATGGTTCCGAGCAGGTTAGAAGCCATTGAGGCTTCCTGCATCAGGACAAACACCACATAGTAGGTAAAGACCGCATTGAAGACGTCCTGGGCGATATAGCCCCCCAGATACATACCCAGATGCTGACGGAAAATTTTAATGCGCAGGGTCGAACTTAACTCAATGAACAGGCGGTTAAGACTCTGCGACAGGCTCAGGTTCTGTTTCTCCTCTTCGGCGCGCAGCGCGGCCTCCGTCCACTCTTCACGCGGGCGTTCCCAGGTAAAGAACCAGACGAAGGTCAGCATCATGGCGCACAGCACCGAGAACACCAGGCTGGCATAGAAGAAAGAAACGGCGTTGTCCTTACCAAAGATAGTCAGCAGAACGCCCGGCAGGAAGGAAGCCAGAATCGCCGACATCTGCGCCATAGAAATACGCGCGCCGGAGAATTTGGTTTTCTGTTTAAAATCATCGGTCATTTCCGGTACCAGCGTTTCATACGGCACCAGAATCATGGTGTAGACAATATCAAAAAGAAGATAGGTCAGCAGGTAGTACCAGAACCCCATATCCCCTACCCACATGATGGAGTAGCTAAACACGCAGGGGATGCCGAGCAGGATGAAGAACTTACGCCTGCCAAAACGTTTCCCCAGCCAGGTTGAGCCAAAGTTATCCGTCAGAAAGCCCATCAGCGGACTGATTACCGCATCCAGAACCCTGGCGGTGGCAAAAATAAGCGTCGCCTCGATAGGGGAAAGGCCGCAAAAGGTGGTGTAGAAGTAGAGCAGCCATGCTGCTGTGAGTGCGGTCGTTCCCGCACCAAGGAAATCGCCCGATCCATAGGCAAGGTAGTTAACCAAACCGATTTTACGTGTTTTCATCGCCGTAAATCCTGTGTCTTTTTTTAGAGAACTCCGAACCGCGTTTTGGCCCATTCAGCCAAAAGGGGGTTGATACATGGCTACATTAAGAACATGGGAACGGCGTTACCTTTTCATTTTTGCCAGCCAAAAGCGTTCAATGGCAAAAACACAAAGAGTCGATGAACGCGCCTCACTGATTTATAAAACAGCGTTTCTTTTAATACAAAAGATCGGACCAAAAGTTGCGAAGCGACCACAAAAATGGCGCAGGGCGGAGTGAAATCTGGGCGCGTTATTTCGCTGCGGATAAACCTTGCGAAAGCTAAGGAATGGGAGTAAAGACAATAGAAAAGGGTTGTTTCGCGTATCTCAAGGAGGCTTGATGCCCTACTCACATCTGCTGGTCGCCGTGGCGCCAACCCCGGAAAGCCGGGTCCTCATTCAGAAAGCCGTCTCCATCGCCCGTCCGGTCAATGCGAAGGTCAGCCTGATTACCCTGGCAACGGACCCGGAGCTGTATAACCAGTTTGCGGCGCCAATGATGGAAAATTTACGCGAAGTGATGCAGGAGGAGACGCGCGGCTTTCTGGCCGAGCTCGCCCGCCACGCCGACTACCCGATAGAGAAAATGACTATCGCCAGCGGCGGGATTGCCCACCATGTGAAGGATTTTTGCCAGCGGCATCGCGTTGACCTGGTGATTTGCGGCAACCACAACCAGAGCCTGTTCTCTCGCGCCACCTGTTCGGCGAAAGATATCGTGGGCAGCAGCGGCGTTGACGTGCTGCTGGTGTGTCTGGAAAAAGGTTAGCGCCGAAAGCGCTAACCGCGATCGTCTCAGGCGAGCTTGGGGAAGGTCGCGACCTTGCGCGCTAAGTGGCTCTCCTCACTTCCTGGCTCAATCTCCTTTAGATCGGCAATAAACCGCTCCTGCCAGCGATGAATATCGTTATCTTTAATCACCGCCAGCATGGCCGAATGGCGGGCAATACGCTCGGCCAGCGGCATGGTTAACGCCTGGTCCAGCGCAGCCGCGACCTCGTCGCGATCGTAAGGATTGACGATTAAGGCCGTCGGCAGCTCGTTCGCCGCGCCGGCAAACTGCGACAGCACCAGCACGCCCGGATTTTGCGGGTCCTGCGCGGCCACATACTCTTTCGCTACCAGATTCATCCCATCGCGCAGCGGCGTAACCAGACCGACGTCCGAGTAGCGGAAGATTTTCATCAGCAGCTTGCGTTCAAAGTGCTGGTTCAGGTAATAAAGCGGCGTCCAGCCCAGCTGGCCATATCGGCCATTAATGCGGCCGGCCGCGGTTTCAAGCTGATGACGAATATCCTGGTAGGCCTGAACATCGCCGCGCGACGTCGGCGCAATCTGGGTATAGCGAATCTTGCCGTGATGCTGCGGATAGTTCTCCAGCAGCGCCTCGTAGGCCAGAAAACGCTCCGGCAGCCCCTTGGAATAGTCCAGCCGCTCAACGGAAAAGATATTCTGCACGCTTTTCAGTTCGCTCTTCAGCTGCGCCAGCTTCGGCGGCAGCGGCCCTTTTGCGCTCCGCGCAATCTCTTCCGGATCGATACCGATCGGATAGACTTCGGTGTGGAAAGGTTTCCCCCAGGCCACATGCTTTTTGCCGTCGCGCGTCGTCAGGCGAGTCTGCATCGATACGCAATCGAGAAACGCCAGGCGATCGCTCTCGGTCTGGAAACCCAGTAAATCGTAATCGCACAGCTGTTCAAGCAGCTCCGCGTGCGGCGGGAGCGCGTTAAAGACTTCCGGCGTCGGGAACGGAATATGTAAAAAGAAGCCGATGCGATTATTGACCCCGCGCTGGCGTAGTTCGCTGGCCAGCGGCAGCAGGTGGTAATCGTGGATCCAGACGATATCGTCAGGTTCGATCAGCGGCAGCAGTTTATCCGCCAGCGTTGCGTTGACGCGCTGATAGCCTTCCCAGGCTTCACGCTGAAAATCAACCAGATCGAGACGATAGTGGAAGGCGGGCCATAAAACGGCATTGGAAAAGCGGTTGTAATATTCGTCGTGATCCTGCTCGCTAAGGTTAAAGGAAGCCCAGGTGATATTCCCCTGCTTCACTTTTTTTAACGGCTGCTGGTCGTCACCGATTTCCCCACTCCAGCCGAACCACAGTCCTCCGGCTGCTTTTAATGCCCCCATAATCCCCACGGCAAGGCCACCGGCGCTGGCCTTTTTGTCATCCGGCGGGGCAATACGATTAGATACTACGACTAAGCGACTCATAGCCATCTCTCCTGTCGGTTAGCGCATCTGGTTGTTGCCCATGATTCGCGATGTTACTAATCCAAAGATGAACAGCGGCGACATCCGGCAGGCGCCAGTGCGCCTGGGTCTCACCGCCGCCCACTTTGACCGATACACCACTCAGTTGATTGACGACGCTAAAACCCGCTTCATCGGTTAAGTCATCACCGACAAACACCGGCCTGCGCCCGCTGAATGGAGCTTCCTGCATAAAAGCGGCTATCGCTTCACCTTTATTCACTCCGCGCGGTTTGATCTCCACCACGCACTTACCCGGCTGTAATGCCAGAATGGGATGGCGCTGCACGACGGCCTGCGCCAGCGCCAGCACTGCGTGCTGATGCTCCGGCGCCTGTCGGTAGTGCAGAGCAAAGGCCATCCCCTTACTTTCCAGTTCGCATCCCGGCAAGTCATCCAGCGCCGCGGTCAGTTCCGCAGAGAGCGCCTTCTGGAGAGAATCCGGTAAAGAGACAATATGCGTTTTACCATTGATATCACGGCGTTCAGCCCCGTGGACACCGGCAAGCGGCAGCCGGTAAGGACGGGTAAGCTCATCCAGCTCAACCATTGAGCGCCCTGAAATCAATGCCACCGCGCCGTTGTGCTGCTGCACGAGCTGGCGCAGCGACTGCAAAACATCGGCAGGAATGACCACCTGATCGGGATGGGGTTTGATACCGGCAAGGGTACCGTCGAGGTCAAAGAAAAAAGCGCAGTTTCCGGTTAACGCAGGCGGTACATAAATCTGGTCAGCCACCCTGTTTCCTCCTTATCATGGCCAGCAACATGCTGGGTGTTAAATAATTGTAGCCATGTAAGTATAGACAGTGTGACCAGCCTCGCCATTTTTGATAGTCATTGCCAGCGCAACGAGCGCTGGCAATGGATTAGGATTAAACTGAAAAGTTGGACGAATCAAACGGCTCGTTTCGCTTTCTGTTTGTAGCGGTCAAAGATCACCGCCGCCAGTAAAATCACGCCGCGTACGACATACTGCGAGAATGGCGAGATATTGAGCAGGTTCATCGCATTCTCTACCGTTCCCAGGATCAGGATCCCGGCCACCACGTAGGAGATCTTACCGATCCCGCCTTTCAACGATACGCCCCCCAGCACGCAGGCCGAGATGACAATCAGCTCATAGCCAATTGAGGTCATCGGCTGTCCGCTGGTCATTCGTGAAGCCAGGATAATGCCTGCCGCTGCGGAAACCAGGCCGGAAAGGACGAAAATGATGATCTTGGTCCGCACTACCGGCACGCCCGCCAGACGCGCCGCTTCTTCGTTACCGCCAATCGCCAGGGTATTGCGGCCAAAGGTGGTTTTATTCAACAACAGGCCGAAGACAATCAGGCAGGCAATGGTCAGCCAGATAGGCGCTGGCAGGCCAAACCAGTTGGCGTAGCCGAGGGTAAAGAAACGCTCGTCTTCAATCCCAACCGCTTTACCGTCAGAGATGATATAGGCCAGACCGCGGACGATCTGCATGGTGGCCAGGGTGGTGATCAGGGCGTTAATCTTCAGGCGGGCAATCACAAAACCATTGACCAGGCCACTCAGCGCGCCGAGCAGCAGACCGGCGCCGATCCCCACCCACATGCTCTCCGTCAGGTTAATCACCACCGCCGTGGTCACACCGGCACAGGCGATAACCGAGGCGACCGACAGATCGAAATCCCCCGATGCCAGGCAAAACAGCATTCCGCAGGCCACCATTCCGGACATAGAAATAGCCAGCCCCAGGCCTTTCATATTAATAAACGAGGCAAAATTAGGCACAAAAATCACGCAGCCAATAAACAGCACCGCGAAAACAACCAGCATGCCGAACTGATCCCAAATGCGGGAGAAGCTAAAAGCCGACCGGGTAGTACCTGAAGTGGTAACTGATGACATCATAGACTCCTTACTCAGGCGACCGCCTGGCTCACTTTTGGCATGGCAAGGCTCAATGCCTGCTGTTCATTCGCATGTTCATGCAGCAGCTCTCCGGCGATCTCCCCCTCGCGCATCACAACAATGCGATCGGCGACGCCGAGAACTTCCGGTAAATCGCTGGAGGCAAAGACCACCGCGACGCCCGATGCCGCTAATGCGTAGATAACGTTGTAGATTTCATGTTTAGCGCCCACGTCAATACCGCGCGTTGGCTCGTCAAGCAGGATGACTTTCATCTCTTCCGACAGCCAGCGGCCGAGGATCGCCTTCTGCTGATTGCCGCCGGAGAGGTTCATAATCAGCTGCTCGGCGCCGGGCGTTTTGATATTCAGCGATTTGATATGCTGGTCGGCGTTCTGCGCTTCCCAGGCATTGTTGATAACGCAGCCGGCGAGAATATGCTTGCGACGAGCGCTGATATTGATGTTGTCGCGCACCGAGTGGACCGGAATAATCCCCTCCGCTTTGCGGTCTTCCGGGCAGAGCATCATCCCGGCCTGAATCGCCTGAGCCGGCTTGCGAATATCAATGGCCTCCCCGTCGATATAAACCTGGCCGCCGGTTATTCTGCTGCCGCCGAATAAGCCTTTCATGAGCTCGCTGCGCCCGGCGCCAACCAGCCCAAACAGGCCGACGATTTCTCCGCTGCGCACCGAAAGGCTGACGGGCTGCCGCACGCCTGGCGCCTTCACCTGTTCAAGACGCAAACGCTCTTTGCCATATTCACGCGGCTGCCAGCCGTAGATATCGCCCAGCTCGCGCCCCACCATCGCCTGTACCAGCGCGTCGTGGTTAACCTCTTGCATATTGTCGAAGGTACGCACGTAGCGACCATCTTTGAACACCGTAATCGCGTCGCTTAACGCGAAGATCTCTTCCATGCGGTGGGAAACGTAAATAATGACCCGTCCTTCCTGGCGCAGCTCGCGGATAACCCGAAACAGGTTTTCGATTTCCCGCGCAGACAGGGAGCTGGTCGGCTCATCAAAGGCGATAATTTTTGCGTTACGCGCCAGCGCCTTGGCGATCTCCACCATCTGCCACTGGCCGATAGAGAGATACTTGAGCGGCGTTTCCGGATCGATATCCAGCCCCAGATGCTTCAGCTGCAGGCCGGCTTCATAATTCAGCAGCGACCGGTTCACAATCCCGCCTTTATGCGGCAGCTGCCCGAGGTAGATATTTTCCGCCACGGTCATTTCCGGGATCAGATGCAGCTCCTGATAGATAATGGCCACCCCGGCGTTCAGCGCCTCGGTGGTGTGGGTAAACGTCATCTGCTGGCCGCGGATTTGCAGGCTGCCGGCGGTGGGTATGTAGTTGCCGCTGAGAATTTTCAGCAGCGTGGATTTCCCGGCGCCGTTTTCTCCCATCAGGGCGTGCACCTGTCCGGCATAGCAGCCAAAGCTAATATCGGACAGCGCTTTAACGCCCGGGAATGTCATGGTGATGCCGTGGAATGAGAGATAAGGGGTAGACTGTTGCATAACGACTCCGCTTTTCTGTACAGAGCCTCTCGCGCAAGGCAAGAGGCCCGGTCAACTGGCCTTACAGCCCTTTTTTCGCCAGCTCTTCTTTAAAGTTGTCGCGGGTAATCAGCACCACGTCGGTTACCGCGGTGAATTTCGGCGGTTCAACGTCTTTTGTCACCCAGTTGTAAAGCATTTCGCTGGTTTTATAGCCGTGAATATCCGGGCTTGGCAGCAAAGAGCCATAGAAACCGGTGGCCTGCGCTTTAGAAAGTTCGTTCACCGCATCGACGCCGTTGATACCGATCCCGATAACGTCGGGCGCTTTAAAGCCCTGGCCTTCGGTGGCGCGCACGCCGCCCAGCACGGTGTTGTCGTTCATGCCGACGATCAGCCAGTGCTTAACATCAGGATGTTGAACCAGCATGGAGTTACCGGCGTCAAACGCGCCGGGGATGTCGTTAGATTTGGTTGGCACGCGATAGATTTGTTGCTCCGGGAAACCGGCGGCTTTCAGAGCGTCCATTGAGCCGGTAGTGCGGCGGCGGGCGGTATCCAGCTCGTCGGAAGTAATGGCCATAACCGCGGTATCCTTCACGTCCCAACCGCGTTTCTGCATCTCTTTATAGAGCTCCTGCCCCTGGCGCGCGCCGATTTCGCTGGCCGCCATCATCACCAGCGGTACGCTGTCCATCGGTTTGCCTTTGGCGTTGACGAACTGGTCATCAACGGTAATCACTTTCATATCATAGCCGCGCGCTTTGGCGACAATGGCCGCCCCGAGCTTCGGATCCGGGGTGCAAATGACGAAGCCTTTGGCTCCGCTGGCCGCCAGGCTATCTATCGCGTTCAGGGTTTTCTCGCCGTCGGGCACAGCAATTTTAATGACATCGAAACCTAAATCTTTACCGGCCTTATCGGCAAATTTCCACTCGGTTTGAAACCAAGGCTCTTCAGGCTGTTTCACCAGAAAACCCAGCTTAAGCGTCTCAGCCATAGCTGATTGTGACATAACCGCGGCAAGACCGATTGCCGCCAGCGCTTTAGTAAATTTGTGCATGGTAAACTCCAGCTTTAATTCGCTTTTATGTAGGGAATAATAAGTCTTAAATTTTTAATCGGACGAAAAACAAGGCATTAGAAAAATCTCAACGCTGAGTGCCGTTGTTTAAATAGTATTAACCGGAAATTATTTCTCCATACGAGAGCCCAATCACATCGCGGAATTACAGTAATTGCGTGCATATAAACAGCGAAAAATGACATAAAAAAAGCGCTAATTGTCAGACAATTAGCGCATGCCGTAGCAATATTCTCTATATCATCAGCAGAGTTATCCCTGTAGAGATTACCAGCGACAATAAATGTGCTCCGCATGATTGCGAACGGGCGCCTCATCCCCCAATAAACGGGCGGCTACGGTAAACGAAAAATCAAAAACGTGTCCCAGGCCTTTACCGCTAATCAAATTACCGTCCTCCACTACCGCCTGGTCCACGTACTCTCCGTCCGTAACGTGCTGCCATAACTCTCCCGAACAGACGTAGCGTCGCCCCTTGAGCAGCCCGTTGCCACCGAGCACTCTCGCTGCCGCCGAACAGATCGGACAGATCAGCTTTCCCGCGGTATCGTGGGCCGAAATAAACGCCACGACGTCCCGGCTGGCGGCAAGATTGACGCTTCCCTGCGGGCCGCCGGGCAGAACCACCGCGTCGTACAGTATCCCGACGCGCTCTGTTAGCGTGCTGTCCGCCACCATGGGGATATCGTGATAGCTCACCACCGCGCGCGAATCGGCGCAGGAGAGCAGTTCGACATCGAGGTGTAAGCGACGAAGAATATCAATCACCACAATCGCTTCACCTTCCTCAAAACCCGGTGCCAGCAGCACCGCAACTTTTTTCATTTCCGACTCCTTCAGATAGCCTGTTAGCAATAATGTGTTTACAAAAGCAGCATCTTTTTAAATTAACCTCATCATTTTCTCACTCGCAGGCTACCACAAAATAGAATTATTAATCATTATTTTTAAAACACAATTTCAACAAAATCATTAGAACTACTATCAATTAATGAAGCGCGGAAATAAAAACATTTAAAATCAGCAAAATAAGCTTATATGCGATCGTTAAACATCAGACTTTATTCTTACAAAAGCCCCTCTTTTCAAGATAAATACGGATGTTGTAACGAAATGTAAACATCACTCATTGAGAGTTTTCTTAATTCAAATATGGCGCTATTCTATATTTGTTGAGATAAGAAATTTAATTCAAACGGCTGTGCAGAAATCCTGAATACTATTACTCAGGACTCTCTCTGTGCACCGTAATTTCTAAGGCGACCCTGATGTAGATGCGTCAAGATATGACGCCCGCCCCCTCCAAAGTGAATAAGGATATTTGTATGGTCGTACCAGGAATGGTTCAAAAGCTGAATAACCAGATGAATCTTGAGTTCTATACCTCAAATTTGTATCTGCATTTGAGCGAATGGTGTACTCAGCAACGGTTGAACGGTACCGCCACTTTTCTCCGTAACCGAGCGCAAGCCAGTATCACGCAGATGATGCGGGTCTTTGATTTTATGAAAAAATCAGGCGCCTGGCCCGTTGTGAAAGCGGAAGGAACCTACGGCACTGAATGTTCGTCCCTGGAAGATCTCTTTAGCAAAACCGTCGAAGATTATCAGCAGCGCAGCACGATACTTTCCAGCCTGGCGGAAGAGGCGAAGGCGCAAAGCGATGAATCAACCCTGCGTTTTCTGACGCTGCTTGCTGAAGAGCAGGATCAGGATGGCATACTGCTGGAGACCATTCTTGAAGAAATCCGTCATGCGAAAAATGCCGGAACCAGCGTACAACAAACCGATAGCCACCTGCTGGATCTGGTCAGTCAACAGCGCGTATAACGCCATGCCGGCGGATGCTCGCCGGCGATAAATCATCAGAATTCTCCTGTTCGGGCCAGCGCTCTCTTTAATCGCAGGTTCCCTGTCCCCCTTCTTTTTCGGCGCTTCGGCGCCGTTTTTATTCCAGAAAAGCATTAAAAACTTTTAACCAGATCTCATTCCTGCTCCGCCGGAGGAATTAGCAGGGTATTGGTGATCTGGATCACGTTTAAAACTACGGGTTGATAATATAAAAACACTGTTTCAAAAATTTAAAACACGGAGTTTACTTTAATGGCAAGATATACGGCTTCAGCCCCACAGGGGCTGCAGGGAAGACCGATTTTGTTACGCCATCAGTTAGCCTACGGCGGCGGGAATTTACTGGGAAGCGGCGCACTGGCGATCAGCGGCGCATGGCTGCTCTATTTTTATACAACCTTCTGTGGGCTGACGCTGATCGAAGCCTCCTTTATTTTTTCCGTCGCCAGCATTATCGACGCAATTAGTAATCCGCTGATGGGCTATCTCACCGATAACTTTGGCAAAACGCGGCTGGGTAAACGCTTTGGTCGTCGCCGTTTCTTTTTGTTGATTGGCATTCCGCTGATGATGTTCTACCCGCTGCTGTGGGTAGAAGGCCTCGGCTTTTGGTACTACCTGTGCACCTACGTCGTCTTTGAAATCATTTATACCTCGATTATGGTCCCCTATGAAACATTGGCGACCGAAATGACCGACGATTTCTCACTGCGTTCGAAGCTTACCGGTTATAAAGCGATTTTCGGCAAACTGGCCAACTTTCTCGCGGCATTTATCCCCGGGCAGTTCATCCTGCTTTATGGTAAAGAATCCGCCACCCCGTTTTTTCTCACCGGGCTGACCTACGGCGTCATTCTTATCGTGGCCATCTCCTGCCTGTGGTACTGCAGCTGGGAGCGTCCCCGCGAAGAGGAGATAAGCAAGGGAGAGAAAAAGGGACTGTTCAATACTCTGCTCATGCTGGCGAAAGATATGCGCTCAACGTTTTACCTGCGCGTATTCCGCAAACACCTGGGTATGTATCTCTGCGGCTTCGGCGCCGAGTGGCTTTTTGCCTCGATCTTCACCTACTTTGTTATATTCGTGCTGCAGCACGATCCGGCGATGGTGGCCGGGCTTAACAGTCTGAACTCCATCCTCCAGCTGGTATCAACGGCCCTGTTTATTGGCCTGTGCGTGAAGAAAGGCTTCAGTAAGCCGTATATTCTGGCGCTGAGCGTGGTTATCTTTGCCGTGCTGCTCTACACCTCGCTGTGGTTCTTCCACCTGCCTTCAAGCCTGGCCACCGTCCTGATGTTTGGCATCACTGTGCTGTTCGGTCTCGGCACCGGCGGCGTGTACTATATTCCCTGGACCGTTTACACCTTTTTGGCGGATGTCGATGAAATCTATACCGGCCGTCGCCGCGAAGGGATCTATGCGGGAGCCATGACTTTCTCCGGTAAAATTTTGCGCTCGATTATCGTCTTTTCCATGGGGGCGATCCTCAGCTTCTACGGCTTTCAGTCGAAAGCGCATACGCAGCCAGAGAGCGCGGTCACCGCGATTGCGGTGGTGTTTTGTGCGGGCGTGATTCTGCTGGCGCTGGCAGCCATTGTGTTCAGTAAGCAGATGAAACTCGATCGCAAGGCGCATCTGGTAGTGCTGCAGGAAGTCGCGCGTATTAAAGCTGGCGGTAAGATCGCCGATATCGCACCGGACGTTCGCCTTGTCGTTGAAGATTTAGTCGGCCACCGGTACGAAGAGTGCTGGGGCAACAGCAGGCTGTTTAAAGATACGCAGGAAGGCGCCGTTCAAACCGCCGTCTCCCACTAACAGGTGATAACGCCCCGCTATCACAATGATGGCGGGGCTGACGCCGCTAGTGCGCTTCTTCCTGCGGGGTGAATTTCAGTTCAATCAGCGCGATGGCCTTTTGTACCGCCCTCAGGGTCACCGGGTCAGCCGATGCCGGGTGGCTGGCAAAATCGATGGCTTTCAGCTGGGTGGTCATTTTTTCGCGCACCTCGACGGGGGCGATGACGTCGATGACGTCAAGGATCTGTTTGATAACTAACTGGCAGGCAACCACGTCAGAGACCAGCTCGTCGTGCTCGGTAAGATGTTGAGACATTTTTCACTCCTTTTTTCAGGAGCGTAATAGTACCCTAAATCCCGGGATATAAAAAAACCTGCCGCAGCAGGTTTTTTTATCAGAACATAGCGCCAGGCGGTACGTCTTTGAAGGTTTTGCAGTAGTTTTCGAACATGCTCTTCAGGATTTTGCGCAGTTTCATGGTTGACTCCATTTTTGTTATGCAGGTGTTAATGCCTCGATGGTTATAATATGACTTACATCACAAAAATCAATCTAAACGTGCGCCAAATCACCTATTTTTTACCAAAATAATTTAATTTTTAAACAAAATGAGCAGGACCGGATAGTGAAGAGCCGAACGCTCCGGACCAATCTGCGCTCTCTTTGCTATGGCAGCGACACAATAATGAGTACACACACCTCTTCCAGGGACGACCGTTCTTTTTCAGCACCTGCGCTGCTGGTGGCTGGCGCCTTTTTTATGGAGTTTCTCGACGGCACGGTGATAGCCACCGCCCTGCCCGACATGGCGAAAGATTTTGGCGTGACGGCGGTCGACCTCAATATCGGGATTAGCGCTTATCTTATTACCCTTGCGGTTCTGATACCGGCCAGCGGCTGGATCGCCGATCGTTTTGGCGCGCGGAAAATCTTTACTCTCGCGCTGGCGATTTTTACCCTGGCGTCGGTATTTTGCGGGCTGTCGACCAACGTCGATGTGTTCGTCGCGATGCGTATTCTTCAGGGGATAGGCGGCGCGCTGATGGTGCCCGTTGGCCGGCTGGCGGTACTACGTACCACACCGAAGCACCAGTTGATTAAGGCGATTGCCACCCTGACCTGGCCGGCGCTGGTCGCGCCCATTATTGGCCCACCGCTGGGCGGATTTATCACCCGCTACGCCAGCTGGCACTGGATCTTCTTTATTAACGTGCCGCTCGGGCTTATCGCTATCGCCCTGTCGCTGCGTATCATTCCGAATATTCGCGAAGATGAGCAGCGCCCCTTCGACCTTTCCGGCTTTGTTGCCACCTCGGTGGCGATGGTTAGCCTGGTCGCCGCCATGGAGCTGCTCGGCGATCGCCAGCCTCTGGGCTGGCAGACGCTGGCGCTGCTGGCGTTGGGCCTGGGCTGCATGCTCTTCGCGCTGCGGCACTTCCGCCGCACCAGATGGCCGATGGTGCGCCTTGATGCGCTCAAGATCCCCACCTTCCGGGTCACCATGTACGGCGGTTCCCTGTTCCGCGCCTCCATTAGCGCCGTGCCGTTTCTGCTGCCGCTGCTTTTCCAGGTCGGATTTGGTATGGACCCCTTCCACTCGGGGCTGCTGGTGCTGGCCGTGTTCGTCGGCAACTTAACCATCAAGCCCCTCACAACGCCGCTGATCCGCTGGCTGGGCTTTCGCCGCCTGCTGCTGATTAACGGCGCATTAAACGTTTTGTCGCTGCTGGCCTGCGCTTTTTTAACGCCGCAAACGCCGGTTTGGCTGATCTTTGTGATTCTCTATCTCGGCGGGGTCTTCCGTTCTATCCAGTTTACCGGCATCAGCACGCTCGCGTTTGCCGATGTGCCTTCCGCGCAAATGAGCTACGCCAATACTCTGTTCAGCACCGCGTCACAGCTGGCCGTGGGGCTGGGCATCACGCTCGGCGCGATAGGTATTCGTCTTGGGGAAACGTTCAGCGAATGGTTTACGCTTTCTCACCTGCCGGGCATCAGCTTCCGCCTGTCGTTTATTTTTATCGCGCTGATTTGCCTGGTCGGCATGATTGATAGCCTGCATCTGGCCAAAGAGGCGGGTAGCAGCGTATCGAACAAAAAGAAGTAGCCAAAGAAAAGGCCAGCAGCGCTGGCCTTTAGCATCTCATCATGACGGGATATTAACCGACGATCTGGCGCACAAACGCTTCGATCTCTTTATCCTGGCAGTTCTCAAAGAAGCACTGCTGGAAACGAGGGCCAGAAACGGCGGTTTTCACCAGCTCCGGATCGATCGCGCGCAGCGTATCCAGATAGTTTTCCTTAACTACCGCCGCTTTTACCGCGTTCAGGATCCCGGCGTTACGCACCTGAGGCTCTTTACGCTCCGGCGGATAACCTTCACCGTTGCGGCCGGTAAAAGCTTTTTCAAAGATAAAGCGTACGTTCAGCTCTGCGCCCCAGCCAAAACCCTTCGCAAACGGCAGAGAAAGCGCGTTACCGTTGTTGATCTGCGCAAACAGGAAGGCATCCGCAGGGTCGATACAGTAGCCGCATACCACGCCAGGGTGAATATTCAGCGACATCAGCGCGCCCTGCCCGGTACCGCAGCCGGTCACCACAAAATCCACCGCTTTCGAATTCAGCAGGATGCTGGCCATGATCCCCAGATGAATATAGGTCAGATGATGATCGTTTTCATCGCTCATACCGACGTTGTAAACCGGGAAGCCTTTTTCTTCAGCAACGGCGTTTAACTCATTGAGGATGATGGCGTTTTTGTTCGCCTGGCTGTTTTCCATCATCAGTGCGATTTTCATGCTTTACTCTCCTGAATGCTCTGCGGGCACTCCCGCGATAGTTCGTTAGCGTTGCTATGAACAATACTACCTTACGAACATACTTTCAAATTTTATGAAAAGTTGTTTTATAAATTGCATCTCGCCTCACACTTTTGACTTCCGTCCCCGGCTGGTACGGCATCCCCCCACCCTTACCCACGTCAGGCTAATCCCGCCGCGGCCGCCGGGCGGGTCTATTTTCACCGCTAAATTAGGCGCAACGATTTTTCGCATGGAATATTAAATTAAAACCATTCTCATTATTTTTAAATCGCCAATGCGTGTTATTCCCATTTGCATTATTAATAAATGATTTTATTAATTTACTTTTTGCAAATAAATTAATAACAAATTATAGTGAGCGCACAATAATCCTTAATTCTATTTTCCCGGAGCAGCCTGATGCTAAAAACTGAAATGATCGACAAGCTGAATGCGCAGATGAATCTCGAACTTTATTCCTCTCTGCTTTATCAACAAATGAGCGCCTGGTGCAGCTACCACAGTTTTGAAGGCGCCGCCGCGTTTCTGCGTCGCCACGCGCAGGAAGAAATGACCCATATGCAGCGCCTGTTCGACTATCTGACCGATACCGGCAGCCTGCCCTGCATCACGGCTATCGCCTCACCTTTCGCCGAATATGCGTCCCTGGATGAGCTATTTCGCGTCACCTACGAACATGAACAGCTGATTACGCAGAAAATTAACGAACTGGCCCATGCGGCAATGACCAGCCAGGATTATCCGACATTTAATTTCCTGCAGTGGTACGTTGCTGAGCAGCACGAAGAAGAGAAACTGTTTAAATCCGTTATTGATAAATTGACCCTTGCCGGTAAAAGCGGTGAAGGCCTGTACTTTATTGATAAAGAGCTGGCAACGCTCGATACACAAAATTAATAATTACGGCAGCGACGCCCGGCGTTCGCTGCCGCATGAGTATCAATGGCGGCAAATTTTACTTTCGTGCGTATTAAATCCTTCCTCAGCAGCAATAAATTTGCCTTTTTTCTGCAAAAACGCCACCAGCTCCGCCGCGCTCAGATTTTCCGCCGAGCAGGTATGGAATCGAACCTCTTTCCCAAAACGGTCGATAATCGCCGCTTCCAGCGTAGCAACAGTGTAAGACTCGCCTGATGAAATCATCATTTGCAGCACTTCGTGACCATGAATCGATGGCATAACCCCTCCCGTAAAGGCCGAAGAATAAACCAGCCAGAGCGGCGGATTCTTGCGCCAGCGCAGCTTTCGCGCAAACCCCTGACATCGTAAAGTTAACATTACACTCCCTGTAACCCTCATTTGACGAACTCACTGATTTCACATACTCTGCGCGGCATAATTAATTGTGTATTCCGTGATGGATAGAGAAAAGCGTGAAGAACCGCACTCTGGGTAGTATTTTAATCGTTGCCGGCACCACAATCGGCGCAGGGATGTTAGCGATGCCGCTGGCCTCGGCGGGCGTGGGTTTCGGCGTAACGTTTGGTTTGCTGATAACGCTGTGGGCGCTGATGTGTTATACCGCCTTATTGCTGCTGGAAGTGTATCAGCACGTGCCGGCTGATATGGGACTGGGGTCGCTGGCCGCGCGCTATCTCGGCCGCTACGGGCAGTGGGCTACCGGTTTTTGCATGCTGTTTCTGCTGTACGCTCTCACCGCCGCCTATATTAGCGGCGCCGGCGAGCTGCTGGCCTCCAGCCTCAACCAGTGGCTGGACTGGCGACTGCCTCCTGCGGCAGGCGTCCTGATTTTTACCGGGATCGGCGGGACGGTAGTGTGTATCGGAACCTCGCTGGTCGATCTTTTTAACCGCTTTCTGTTCAGCGCAAAAATTATCTTTCTCGCCATTATGCTGGCTCTGCTGCTGCCGCATATTCACCAGGTAAATTTGTTGACGCTGCCGCTACAGCAGGGACTGGCTCTGTCAGCGATTCCAGTGATTTTTACTTCGTTTGGTTTTCACGGCAGCATACCCAGTATTGTGAGCTATCTGGGCGGGGATATTCGCAAGCTGCGTCGGGTATTTGTCATCGGGAGCTTTATTCCCCTGGTCGCCTATATTTTCTGGCAGCTGGCGACGCTCGGCAGCATTGACTCTCCCGTCTTTACCGCGCTGCTGGCAAAAAATGCCGGGCTTAACGGGCTGCTGGAAGCTATCCGCGAAGTGGTCGCCTCACCGCACGTTGAGCTGGCGGTGCATCTGTTTGCCGATCTGGCGCTGGCGACGTCATTTCTCGGCGTGGCGCTTGGGTTATTCGACTATCTGGCCGATCTGTTTCAACGCCAGAACAGCGCCGGTGGACGGATACAGAGCGGCCTGATTACCTTTTTGCCCCCGCTGGCGTTCGCGCTATTTTACCCGCGTGGCTTCGTGATGGCGTTAGGCTATGCGGGCGTCGCGCTGGCCGTGCTGGCGCTCATGCTGCCTGCGCTGCTGGTCATGAAGAGCCGCAAACAGCATCCTGATGCAGCATGGCGGGTCGCGGGAGGCTCAGCGGCGCTGTGGCTCGTCCTGCTCTGCGGGATCGGCATCGTCGCGATCCAGTTCGCGATTGCCGCAGGCTTGCTGCCCGCGGTGGGGTAAAAAGAAGGGGGCCATATTGGCCCCTTCTTTTATTTGGCTAAACAGCACTGCTTATATTTCTTACCGCTGCCGCACGGGCAAGGATCGTTGCGCCCCACCTTCGCCTCATTCCGGATGGGCTGCTGAACTTCCGCCGGTTGCGCGTGCTCAGTCCAGTAGTTATAAAGCGCCAGGGCGGCAGGACGAATTCGCTCAACGCTGGCGACAAACTCTTCCGCGGATAATTCATCAAGCGCCTCAAATCGCTCCTCGGTACCGTGCAGGGCAATCACGTCCAGCTCCGCCTGCAGCTCAGCCGGCAACGCGGACCAGTCGCTCAGTCCCACCCCGCGCATATAGCCGAAGCACCACTCTTCAACAATCGTGAGCTCCTGCCCTTCCTCTTCGCGGCTGCCGAACATCGGTTCGAACTGTTCGGGATAATCGCTCAAGCGCTCGGCGATATCGCTCATTTGCTGCAGCGTCAGGTTCACAAAACGATCCCGCTCGCGATCGTTGGCCCAGCGCGGCACGTTATCCGCTCCGCCCCAGATAGCAAGCAGCCACTGCGCGGGTTCAATCTCCGTCGGCCCGGAGAGAATGGCCGTCAGCAGCCCATCAAGCTCGGCAACGTCCATGATGGTGCCTTCTACCGCGTATTTCGACAGGATATCGTCCAGCCATTCAACTTCGCTTTCGTTCAGGGGTCCAGTTTTCATAAACAGGCTCATCGTCGTAAAAAATGGCGCTTACAGTAGCGGAAATAGCGAGAGAAAACCACCCGGCTACTCAAGGTTCAGGCTGCGCAGCGTCTCAGCAATCTCACGAAAGGCATCCGGCGAAAGCGGTAGCAGGGGACGCGGCAAACAATCCTCACCGCACAGACCGAGGATCGTCGCCGCTGCGGCAGTGACCCGCAGGCTTCCGCCATACTTCCTGTAGAGCGTCCACAGCGGCTCCAGCCTGGCGCTTATTGCCTCCGCCAGCTGAGCCTGCCCCCGCGTCGCGGCCGCCGTCAGCTCTTTGGCGACGTACGGGAACAGGCCGCCGCACACCGAATACCAGACTTCGCAGCCGGCGTTCAGGCCATCGGCCGCGCAGGCGTCTCCGCTAATCCCGATCGTCACCTCAGCCGGTAGCTGCCGCCGCAGGCTCTGAACGCGCCGTGCGACGTCATTTTTAGCGGGGCCCGGTATTTTAATTGAAGCGATTCCCGGTAGCGCAGCGATCGCGCCTTTAAGCGCATCCGAGGTCGTCACGTGCGTGGTCACGGGGTTATCGTAAACGCAGACGGGCACGGAGACTTCGCGGGTGACGGTCTGGTAAAAAGCAAAAATCTCCTCTTCCGTCAGGGGCTGATAGGCGATTGCCGGCAGGAGCAGCGCGTTGGCGCCAGCCCGCTGCGCATCCTCTGCCAGTCGAAGGACCCGATCGGTCCCCAACGCGCCGATCCCTGCCATAAGCGGCACCGCTCCGGCATGCGATTTGGCCTGTCGGATAACCTGTATTCTCTGCTCGCGGCTGAGCCAGGCATAGCTTCCCGTGGAACCGAGCACGCCGAGAGCATCGACGGCAGATTCGGCGAGGCGAGTGACAATCCGGGCAAAAGCCGTTTCATCAACGCCATGCTGATGTAACGGAGTCAGAGGAAAAGCGCAGAGGCCAGTAAACATTTCATCCCCACTTATTGAGATAATGATAGATTGCCGACACAGAGTAACAACAGATGCGGGTTTTGTCCTATGACAAAAATGAATGAGGTGGGGCTGAGGTTCAAAAGCGAGGTTATGGCAATACAAAAACAAAAAAACCACCCGTAGGTGGTTTCACGACACTGCTTATTGCTTTGATTATTCTGCTTTATCCCAATGGTACCCGGAGCGGGACTTGAACCCGCACAGCGCGAACGCCGAGGGATTTTAAATCCCTTGTGTCTACCGATTCCACCATCCGGGCTCGGGATAGAAATTGGAGGCGCGTTCCGGAGTCGAACCGGACTAGACGGATTTGCAATCCGCTACATAACCGCTTTGCTAACGCGCCTTAATGCTTGAACACCCGCTGATGCCGATGTTTTAAACTGGAGCGGGAAACGAGACTCGAACTCGCGACCCCGACCTTGGCAAGGTCGTGCTCTACCAACTGAGCTATTCCCGCATCATCAAGCTAATTTGCTAATTACTTGATTTTGTTATCGTCTGTCAGACAGTGCTGCCGTTCGATGCGTTGCATTCTACTTACCTGGCGCAATGAGTCAACGATATTTTTTAAAACCTTGTGTTGTTTGCTGAAAATTGCGCCGAAACGATCACTGATCAAGCAAATCGCCGCGCGCAGCGTTCAAATACTGCAGCATGGACCACAGCGTCAGCACCGCCGCCACGAGGAACAGACCAATCCCCGCCCATTCAACCCAGATATTTGGGCGCCACAGCATCCACACCAGCGCGGCCATTTGCGCCGTGGTTTTGACTTTGCCTATCCATGACACCGCCACGCTGCTGCGCTTGCCCAGTTCGGCCATCCACTCGCGCAGCGCGGAGATAATAATTTCACGCGCGATCATGGTAGCGGCCGGTAACGTCACCCACCAGGTATGGTAATGCTCGGCAACCAGTACCATCGCAATAGCCACCATGACTTTATCCGCGACCGGATCGAGGAAAGCGCCAAAACGCGTGCTCTGATTCCAGCGACGCGCCAGATAACCATCAAACCAGTCGGTCACCGCTGCGACGAAGAAAATTAGCGCACAGGCAAAAGGGGCCCAAGTAAACGGCAGATAAAACGCCAGTACAAAGAACGGGATAAGAATGACGCGAAACAGAGTAAGCAACGTAGGGATATTAAATTGCATAGTAACGGGTAACTATCTGTTGTAAGTAAAAATTAGCCCTATGTTGCTACAGAGCTCCTAATGTTTCAACGAGTAGAAGATCTTTTCTGCCAGACCGTGAGATATACCCGGTACTTGCGCAATTTCTTCGACGCTGGCTTTCTGCAACCCTTGCAGACCGCCCATATATTTAAGCAGCATCTGTCGGCGTTTGGGTCCGACTCCCTCAATGGTTTCCAGCGTGCTGGTGCTTTTTACTTTTGCCCGTTTCTTACGGTGGCCGGTAATGGCGTGATCGTGCGACTCGTCGCGAATATGCTGAATCACATGCAGCGCGGGGGAGTCCGGCGGCAGACTAAAGCCCTCGCCTTCCGGTTCAAAGAACAGCGTCTCCAGGCCCGCTTTACGATCGCTGCCTTTTGCCACGCCCAATAACAGAGGGTGACTTTTATCCCACGGCACGTCCAGCTCGGCAAAAACCGTCTTCGCCTGCCCAAGCTGGCCTTTACCGCCGTCGATCAGGATAACATCGGGAATTTTACTCTCTTCTATTGCCTTACCGTAGCGACGACGCAGGACCTGATTCATCGCCGCATAATCATCTCCCGGCGTGATGCCGGTAATATTGTAACGGCGATACTCTGCGCGCAGCGGTCCGTTGCTATCAAAAACCACGCACGACGCCACCGTCTGTTCGCCCATGGTATGGCTGATGTCAAAGCATTCCATCCGATTGACGGCCGGAAGCTTGAGTAATGTCGCCAGCGCCCGCAAACGTTGCGTAATCGTTGAATGCTGGGAAAGCTTGGTGGTCAGCGCCGTCGCGGCGTTCGTGCGCGCCAGCTTCAGGTAACGGGCGCGATCGCCGCGGGGTTTGGTCTGTACGTTAACCCGGCGCCCGGCCAGCTCTGAGAGCGAATCCGCCAGCAGGGTTTTGTCTCCCAGGTTAAAATCCAGCAGGATCTCGCCCGGCAGCGTCCGCATCTGGCTGCCCTGCAAATAAAACTGCCCGACAAAGGTTTCCACCACTTCACCGAGTTCGGTGCCATTCGGCACTTTGGGGAAATAGCTGCGGCTACCAAGGACTTTACCCTGGCGGATAAACAGCACGTGGACGCACGCCATGCCGGCATCAAACGAGACGCCGATAACATCCAGATCGTCACCGGTATTGGAGACGAACTGTTTCTCCGTTACCCGACGTACGGCCTGAATCTGGTCGCGGATCCGCGCTGCCTCTTCAAATTCCAGCGCCTGGCTGGCCTTTTCCATGCGGGCAATCAGCTGAGTCAGTACCTGATCGTCTTTGCCCGCCAGGAACAGGCGCACGTAGTCGACCTGCTGGGCATACTCTTCCTCGCTCACCAGTCCGGCGACGCACGGCCCCAGACAGCGGCCAATTTGATACTGCAGGCAAGGCCGCGAACGGTTGCGATAGACGCTGTTCTCACACTGGCGGATAGGGAAGATTTTTTGCAGCAGCGCTAACGTCTCGCGAACCGCGTAGCCGTTGGGGAACGGGCCAAAATATTCGCCTTTCGCATGCTTCGCCCCACGATGCGTCGCCAGGCGAGGATGCGTATCGCCGCTAAGGAAAATAAAGGGATAGGATTTATCATCGCGCAGCAGCACGTTGTAACGCGGCTGGTATAGTTTGATGTAGTTATGCTCAAGCAGCAGCGCTTCCGTTTCGGTGTGGGTCACGGTAACGTCAATCTGGGCGATAAGCGCCACCAGCGCTTCGGTTTTACGCGAAGCCAGGTTGCTGCGAAAATAGCTGCTCAGCCGCTTTTTCAGGTCTTTCGCTTTGCCTACATAGATAACAGTCCCGCCAGCGTCATACATGCGATAGACGCCCGGCTGGCTGGTTACTGTTTTCAGGAAAGCTTTTGCATCAAAAACATCACTCACTGACTTGCTAACGACTCCGCATTGCACAGGCCATGGCGAATTGCCAGGTGCGTCAGCTCCACATCGCCGTGTATGTTCAGTTTACTGAACATACGATAGCGGTAGCTGTTCACCGTCTTGGGACTCAGATTCAACTGCTCTGAGATCTCGTTGACCTTCTGACCTTTAGTAATCATTAGCATAATCTGCAATTCTCGCTCAGACAAACTGGCAAACGGCGACTCCGCCTTCTCCGGTTCAATCTGGCTTAGCGCCATCTGCTGGGCGATATCAGAGGCGATATAACGCTGACCCGATGCCACGCAGCGAATCGCATTCACAACCTCCTGCGGCGCGGCGCCTTTACTGAGGTAGCCAGCAGCGCCGGCCTGCATGACTTTCGCCGGCAGCGGGTTTTCCGTATGCACGGTCAGCATTATCACTTTGGCATCAGCAACGGAACGGGCAATTTTTCGCGTAGCCTCAAGGCCACCGATACCCGGCATGTTCATATCCATCAGGACTACATCAACGGGATTCGCGCGGCACCATTTCACGGCATCCTCACCGCAGCAGGCCTCGCCGGCAACTTTAATCCCTTTTATATCTTCCAGAATGCGTCGTATCCCTGCGCGCACCAGTTCGTGGTCATCAACAAGAAGGACGTTGATCAAAGGAATATTCTCCAGAATTAGGGATAACGCTACTGATAGCTTATCTCCCACATATTACCGGGTTTTAACCTAATTTTGAAAGCCAAAAAATGTGCTGGGAAAGATTTCTTACGCAATTATGGAAATTTGTCTGCACACCCGCTGGAAAGCCATACATAACATAGAGTTGTACAACAGTTATTTTTTAACATTCATCATACAGATTACGTAAAAACACAACACATTGCGTAGGCGATAAATATGTGCCTGAATATGTAACAATTATTAACACGAAAACGGGGCGTACGAAAAAATTAACACGCTTAGATCTCATGAATACGTATTATTCAGTCAATTAAATCATTCACCACTCGGATGAAAGAACAGAAATCAAGCACTCCTTTTTTTTCCTTTGCTTGTGGTATACTGCGCCGCCTTCACTTTTAGTCATGCGCAATTGCGCAGAAAGCAACCGAGGATATAGATGAGCACTCCAGATTTTTCCACTGCGGAAAATAACCAAGAACTGGCACAGGAAGTTTCGTGTCTGAAAGCAATGATAACGCTGATGCTGCAGGCCATGGGTCAGGCTGATGCAGGCCGCGTGATTATTAAAATGGAAAAGCAAATCGCGCAGATGGAAGATGAGGCTCAGGCTGCCGTATTCTCCAGCACCGTTAAGCAAATTAAGCAGGCATATCGTCAGTAATCAATTACCGGCTGAAGGTATTACTAACAGCCGGTCTTACGTCTGGCACGCAGAACAACACATGAGATCAAATTAAGCCCGTCGCTACGGCATAGCAGGCGATTTGGGTTTTGTTTGGCGCGTTGAATTTTCGCTGCATATTTTTCTGATGGAAATTGACGGTATTTTCTGAGATAGACAGAATCATTGCCACCTCAGCCGAGGTTTTCCCTTCCGCCGTCCATTTCAAAATCTCCAGTTCACGTCGACTAAATTTCATTTCCGGCGGCATAACCATCTCGTCCTCCAGGCGCAAAAGCGTCAGCAGGCTCAATTCGGTTAGCGTTCTTAAGCGCATCTCCAGCTCATCTTCCGCAAAGGGTCCCTGGCTATGGCTGGTTCCTGAAACGGATAAGAATCCCTGAGCATGGTTCGGTAGCGTCAGGCACTGCGTGACGCCCTTGCGTAATCCATGGTCGCGCGCGCCGTCCCATAATTCCGGTGTATCATGGAATAGCTTGTCGTTCCATGGCAGATGCCCACGAAGGAAATTCTCCTTGCGCAGCACCGGGTCGATCGCCAGATAATTCTCGGCTTGATAATGCGCCATCCAGGCCTGAGGATAGGTCGATTGCAGCGTCACCCTGGGCCGAGTAAAAGGCACGGGATGCCGTACGCAGAGTGCGAAGTAGTCATATTCCAGCCCTTTTGCTTCCTGCTGGAGAAGATGATAAACCCCCTCTCCTGCAGAAACGGACTGAAATTGTTGCAGCATTTCCCGCCGCCAGCTGAAAAAATCATTGTCCCTCATAACTAACCAAATAACTCCTGAGTGATAATCATTATTATAAATACATAAAACTAACACATAAACCCTGCTTATATGTATAAAAAATGGCAGCTACCGCATTTATTAGACTACGTCCGGCGAAAGTACCGGATACGTTAAAAAATTATGCCAATTGACGTGGCACAAAACCTTGACAGATGTATCGTCGTTGCTTATGACCACCATCCGGACATACTTTTTTTGCTGATAAACCGGTTATTCAGCGCTGCCCGGCCGCATCCGTCAGACAAGCCTGAGCGAATGCGGCCGGCGCGGGGCGATTACTGCATCAGGAATTTTTCGAGGAACTGGCGGGTACGCGCGTGCTGAGGATTGGCAAACAGCGCTTTTGCTTCACCCTGTTCAACGATACGCCCCTGATCCATAAAAATAGCGCGGTCCGCCACGTCGCGGGCAAAGCTCATCTCATGGGTCACGATCACCATCGTGCGCCTCTCCTGCGCCAGCTGGCGAATGGTATTGAGTACCTCCCCTACCAGCTCAGGATCTAATGCCGACGTTGGCTCATCAAACAGAATGACATCCGGACGCATCGCCAGCGCGCGAGCAATCGCCACGCGCTGCTGCTGCCCGCCGGACAAACGACGCGGGTAGCTATTTTCTTTACCGGTAAGCCCAACTTTCGTCAGCAGTTCACGCGCCCGGGCGATGGACTCATTTTTATCCTCCCCTTTAACGATGACCGGCCCTTCGATAATGTTTTCCATCACCGTACGATGGGGGAAAAGATTAAAATTCTGAAACACAAAGCCCACGTGCTGACGCAGGCGGCGAATGGCCGTTTTTTGCTGGTTGATGCTGCGCCCGGCATCGATCGTCACGTCGCCTACGCGAATCGTGCCGCTTTCCGGCTGCTCCAGGAGATTAATACTGCGCAGCAGCGTCGTTTTCCCCGAACCGCTGGGACCGATAATCGCCACCACTTCCCCTTGTTGAACCTCAAGGTCGATACCATGAAGCACCGTCTGGCCATGGAATTTTTTCACCAGGTTTTTGACTTCAATCGCACTCATTTTGGATCTCGCTCCTGGCGGTTCAGCTGATTTTCAAAATAGTTTTGCAGCGTGGAAAGCACCGTTGCCATTACCCAGTAGATAAGCGAAGCGGCCAGGTACATGGTGAATACCTCCAGCGTCCGGGAGGTGATCAGCTGAGCCTGACGGAACAGTTCTGGCACCTGGATAGTTGCCGCCAGCGAGGTATCTTTCACCAGGCTGATAAAACTGTTGGAAAGCGGCGGTAACGCCACGCGCGCGGCCTGAGGAAGAATCGCGCGGCGCATAGCCTGCCAGCGCGTCATACCAATACTCGCCGCGGCCTCCCACTGTCCTTTATCAATGGATGCAATCGCTGCGCGCAGCGTTTCCGCCGCGTAGGCCGCCGTGTTTAAAGACAGGCCGATCATCGCCGCGGGAATAGGATCCAGCTCAATGCCGAACTGCGGCAAGCCGTAATAGATCATAAACAGCTGCGCAATCAGCGGCGTTCCGCGAAAGATGGAGATGTACATCCGCGCCAGCCATTTAATCGGCCAGACGGGCGACATGCGCATCAGCGCCAGAATAAACCCCAGCACGAGGCCAAAAAACATGCCGCCGATGCTGAGCTGTAGCGTAAATACCGCGCCCTTCAGCAGAAAAGGCGCGGAATCAATAACCAGTTGGATACTCTCTTGCATTCTATGTGTTCTGCATTAGATATGAGGATGATAGGCGAACAGCGCAGGCGCGCCGCCGGTGTGAACAAACAGTATTGGGCCTTCATCCTTAAAGCGCTTCTGGCTGATACCATCAATCAATCCGGCCATCGCCTTCCCGGTATACACCGGATCCAGCAGGATACCTTCCAGCTGCGCCAGCAGCTTCACCGCCGCCATCTCTTCGTCGTTCGGTATTCCGTAACCCGGCGCAAAGTACTCATCCCACAGCTGAATACCGGCCTTTGCCTCCAGTTCCAGACTATTTGCCACCGCCTGCTGCAGCGCAGCCACTTTTGGCAGCTGGTCAGCCACGCTGCGCGATACGGTCACGCCGATAAGCTCGGCATTGGGCATCAGCTGCTCCAGTCCCACGGCGAGGCCGGCATGCGTACCGGCGCTGCCGGAGGCGACGACCACGGAGGAGAGCTCGACCGCCCCTTCGCACTGCTGGGCAATTTCCAGCGCGCTCTCCACATAGCCCAGCGCGCCCAGCGCGTTCGAACCGCCAACCGGAATCACGTACGGACGATAGCCCTGAGCTTCAATGCGGGTCGCCAGCGCTTCCAGCTGAGCATTAGGATCGGTCAGCGCGTCGCACATTTCGACCTGAGTATTAAACAGGTCAAGCAGCAGGCGGTTACCGTTGGTCAGGTAGTTCTCAGCCCGGGTACCCATTGGATTCTCCAGTAGCGCCACGCAGTGCAGGCCCAGCTTAGCCGCCACCGCCGCCGTCTGGCGCACATGGTTGGACTGGATAGCTCCGGCGGTAATCAGGGTATCCGCCCCTTCTCGCAGCGCTTCGGCAGCCAGAAATTCAAGCTTACGTAGCTTGTTGCCCCCCATCGCAAGCGGGGTCACATCATCGCGCTTGATAAAAATTTCGCGGCCAAGGTAATCGGACAAGCGCGGCAGATATTCCAGCGGCGTCGGCGCGCCAATCAGTTCCAGACGCGGGAATAGGGTTAAATTTTGCAGTGACATAAGACCTCCTGACTGAATTATCCTTGATTATGCACGCTGTGACGCGCGAAATAAAAAAAGGCGCTATCAGGAGCGCCTTTTTTCACCGCTGGCCGTTACTTCGTGACGTCAGCGCCAAACCATTTTTCCGACAGCGCCTTCAGGCTGCCGTCTTTTTGCATATCCGCAATGGCGCCATCAACCGCTTTCAGCAGGTCTTCATTACCTTTGCGCAGCGCAACGCCGGATTCCTGGCGAGAGAAGGCTTCACCGGTGACGGCAAGGGTGTTACCGGTTTTCTTCACCAGATCCAGCGCTGCCAGACGGTCAACCAGGATGGCGTCAATTCGCCCTACGCGCAGATCCTGGTATTTCGTCGGGTCATCATCATAAGTCCGAATGTCGACGCCCTGTACGTTCTGGCGCAGCCACTCTTCGTAGTTGGTCCCCAGGCCGACGCCAACTTTCTTACCTTTCAGGTCGGCTGCGGTTTTAATCACGCCTTCGTTACCTTTTTTCACCAGCGCCTGGATCCCGGAAACGGTGTACGGCGTCGAGAAGTCATATTTTTGCTTACGCTGATCGGAAATAGTGACCTGGTTTATCACCACATCGATACGTTTAGAGTCCAGCGAAGCCAGCATGCCGTCCCATTTCGTGGGTTTAAGGTCAGCCTTCACGCCCAGATGTTTCGCCAGTTCATTAGCAAAATCCACCTCGAAGCCGGTCAGCTTACCGTCATCTCCCTGATAGCTGAATGGCGGATATGTCCCTTCCAGACCCACGCGTAGCGTGCCGCGTTCTTTAACCTGATTAAGCAGATTTTCAGCAGCAAAAGTTTTTACGCTGACGCCGGTCATTAATACGACGGCCATTGCGCCCATCAGCGCCTGACGACCCAGAAGTGCTAATTTCATAGATACCCCTAACAGAGTGATATTTTGCTGTAGTGTAAGGCGTTTAACCTTAGTCACCAACATCGATACGCTACATCTTATTCCAAATTATTATATATGATGCCTTTTAGGGCATAGTGAAAACGTATCGAAAACATCTCCATTTTGCTGGATATCTCTCATACTTCAATGGTCAGCTTGATGACGTATGGAGCATGGAAGATGAAAAACCCCACGTTACTGCAGTGCTTTCACTGGTACTACCCCACCGGCGGCGAATTATGGCGTGAAGTCGAAGCCCTGGCGCCAAACCTCAACGAAATCGGCATTAACATGATTTGGTTGCCTCCTGCCTACAAAGGCGCCTCCGGCGGCTACTCTGTCGGTTATGATTGCTACGATCTGTTTGACCTCGGCGAATTCGACCAGAAGGGGTCTGTCGCCACGAAATATGGCGATAAAACCCAGCTACTGGCCGCCATATCCGCCCTGCGCCAGCACGATATCGCCGTACTCCTTGACGTCGTGGTCAACCATAAAATGGGCGCGGATGAAAAAGAGCCGGTACGTATTCAGCGTGTTGATCAAAACGACCGCACGCAAATCGCCGAGGAGATTGTGGAATGTGAAGCCTGGACGCGCTACACCTTCCCGGTACGCGCCGGCAAATACTCTGAATTCATCTGGGATTATAAGTGCTTTAGCGGCATCGACCATATTGAGAATCCTGATGAAGATGGCGTGTTTAAAATCGTCAACGACTATACCGGCGAAGGATGGAACGATCAGGTTGATGATGAAATGGGTAACTTCGACTACCTGATGGGTGAAAATATCGATTTTCGCAATCGAGCGGTGACAGAGGAGATTAAGTACTGGGCCCGCTGGGTGATGGAACAAACCGGCTGCGATGGCTTCCGCCTCGATGCGGTTAAACATATCCCCGCCTGGTTTTATAAAGAGTGGATCGACCACGTCCAGGAGGTGGCGACAAAGCCGCTGTTTATTGTGGCGGAATACTGGTCGCATGAAGTCGATAAGCTCCAGCAGTATATCGACATGGTTGACGGTAAGACGATGCTCTTTGACGCGCCGCTGCAGATGAAATTCCATGAAGCCTCGCGGCAGGGACGCGACTATGACATGAGCCAGATTTTTAGCGGTACGCTGGTGGAAGCCGACCCGTTCCACGCCGTAACCCTGGTGACCAACC
The DNA here is from genome assembly GCF_007910085.1 of Klebsiella sp. ME-303. Classification (NCBI taxonomy): domain Bacteria; kingdom Pseudomonadati; phylum Pseudomonadota; class Gammaproteobacteria; order Enterobacterales; family Enterobacteriaceae; genus Klebsiella; species Klebsiella sp. ME-303. Next base: position 353,861 of record NZ_VOJB01000057.1, read on the forward strand.
ATGATACCCAACCGCTGCAGGCGCTGGAGGCGCCGGTTGAGGCCTGGTTCAAACCGCTGGCTTATGCGCTCATTTTGTTACGTGAAAACGGCGTTCCGTCCGTCTTTTATGCCGACCTGTTCGGCGCCAGCTACGAAGATACCGGCGACGACGGCGAGACCTACGCCGTTGAGATGCCGGTTATCGAGCAGTTACACGAACTGATCGATGCCCGTCAGCGTTTTGCTCACGGCGTACAAACGCTGTGGTTCGATCATCCGAACTGTATCGCTTTCAGCCGCAGCGGCACCGAGGAGGATCCGGGCTGCGTGGTGGTGCTTTCCAACGGTGACGACGGAGAAAAAACGCTTCCTCTGGGGGAAAACTACCGTAATAAACGCTGGCGCGATTTTCTCGGCAACCGCGAGGAAGTGATTGAAACTGACGATGAAGGAAACGGGGTTTTTACCTGTAACGGCGGCAGCGTCAGCGTCTGGGTTATCGAAGAGGTGCTATAAAATACAGAGAAACGCCGCGGGCTGAGAAGGGTTTCAGCCCGCAAAAAGCTTATTGCCCGCTTTTATCAGCCGAGGCCTTTTTCCATGCCTGTTCACACTCCGGGGTAAGACGATCCACCCGCTTGAGCGTCATCCGGTCGTAGCTCAGGGTATCGCCTTCGCGCTCAATCGGATAAACATCCAACGCGGAGGTGACGTTATAAACCGCATCATCACGCTTCATTATTTTACCCGGCAGGACGATAACCCGCTGCCACTGGCGACAGTCAAGGGTATTGCCCTCTTTGGTGACGATCAGGCTCGCAATCGCATCCGGGCTCATCATTTCACTCTGCGGGCCGGCCGATTGCCAGTATCCTTCCAGCCCAGCCGGCGCTGGCGCTTTAACCACCTCGCTGTAGCTATCAACCTGAACACACCCGGCCAGAGCCAGCAGAGCGCCAGCAAACACTATCTTTTTCATCATCCATCCCACAAACCGATAAAAAAACATTGTGGCATTAAAGCGTTAAGCTCGCCACCCTTCGCGATTCGGCAACAGCGCAGCAGGGCGAACGTCGGGCTCACCCAATATGGTAAAAAATAGCCTTCGAATGTTAAGTTATTCTAACCCATCGAATAAAACCCATAAATCAGCAGATGTTATTTTAACCATTCAATATAAGGATAATCCTATTTTAAAAAGCCGCTAAAATGGCAAACTTATATATGACGGGTATTTATTGTTTTTATTTCCTCCACATAGCGATTTGTAGCCTTTACTTTGAGAATATTCCTGGCAAATTATGGGGCTTATTACGGAATAGTTCAGGCTGCCTAATGGTTCCGCGGCAGCAGTCGTTTTTTATTGCTAACAAAATGGACTTCATCGCGCTTGTCAGCGAGGAATAAATTATCGTTACGTGTTGATTGAGGATGGGTCATGTCAACGATTATCATGGATTTGTGCAGCTTCACCCGGCTGGGATTAACCGGGTACCTGACGGGCAGAGGGGTAAGGAAGCGCGATATCACTGAAGTACACAGTGCGCAGAGCCTGAAGGCTCTCTGCGAGACTAGCCGCCCGACGGTGGTATTTATCAACGAAGACTGCTTTATTCATCATGAAGAGAGCAACCAGCTTATCCGGCAAATCATTAGCCAGTATCCTGCGACGCTATTTGTTATCTTTATGTCGCTGGCGAATATACATTTCGATCACTACCTGCTGGTGCGCAAAAACTTACTTATCTGCTCTAAATCACTAACCGAAAAAGACCTGGACGACATCCTTGCCATCCGCCTGAAATATGAGAACTATCGTCCCACCCGGATTAATATCCCCACGCTGTCCTTAAGCCAGACCGAATCAAATATGCTGCAGATGTGGATGGCCGGGCACGGAACCTCGCACATATCAGCGCAGATGAACATTAAGGCCAAAACCGTCTCATCGCATAAGGGCAATATTAAAAAGAAAATTCATACCCACAACAAACAGGTGATTTATCATATCGTACGACTGGCTGAAAACATCACCTCCGGAATTCACGTCAACCTGCGTTGAAAGACGCTGGCGGCCGCTGCCGCCAGTTCACTTGAGGCAAATCACTCGTCCCGCTCAACGAAAATACCGTCGGGATGACCGTTCTCATTAAAAAACCAGATCCCGAGCGGGTAATCTTCCAGCGAAACCAGATACATTACGCCTTCGCTAAACGACTCTATCGCCAGTACAACACCCGATCGACGTGGGCCACCATCGGTCTTCACCGTGACACGATCGTTTACCTGCATAACTCATCTCCTCTATTTTTGAGCCAGTGTAGAACAAAACTGCCGATCGCGCAGTGTCCTGCCCGGTAACTGCTGTTTTTGTAGACCGACTATACTTAAATAGCCCTGTCTGAGTTAAGCGAGGTACCCGCAATGAAAACCGCCAAAGAAAATCAAGGCGCAGGAAGCGTAGACGTTGACGCCCTGCTGGCGGCGATTAATGAAATCAGCGAAAGTGAAGTTCAGCGTACGCAAGACGATCCCCACCACGTCAGTATTGATGGCCGGGGTTACCACACCTGGCGCGAGCTGGCTGAGGCCTTTGAGCTCGATATCCATGATTTCAGCATCACGGAAGCCAACCGCTGAATTCTGAGCGAAAAAAATCCCGACTCGCAGGAGTCGGGATGAAGCTTGCTAATGCAAGAAGCACTTGAAAATTCGTTACACCAGGATATCCGATGCGCTACAAACATTACCCTCAATTATTTTGCATGACAACAAACATTCATGAAGCAAATTATTGAAAAACGTGGCTTAGCTTCCCCTTCACGCTGGCAACGCTCGCCAGGCAAGGACTGCGGACATTTGTTCTTCCACGAACGTCCGATCGCCGCCAAACGTTTTTTAAGAATAATCTCACTAAAATAACCGTAGTGAATGATTTCAATTCAATTTATTTACATCAGGAATTAATTTTACCCTTCGGCGCAGACCCGATCGCGTCCGTTTTGCTTGGCCAGATACAGGCGATGATCGGCAACAGACTGCAAATTTTCAAAGTTATACTCACCCGAATCCTCGCTACAGCTCACCCCAAACGAAGCGGTAATACGCAAAGACATGCTGTTACCCAGCAAAATTTCGCGGCTATTGATCCGGATACGGATCCGTTCAGCAATCGCCTTCGCTTCTTTTAACGCGGTATTCGGCAGCACAATACAAAACTCCTCCCCGCCAACTCTCCCCGCAAGATCGCCTTGCCGAATATGGCTGGCGATAGTACTGGCCACCAGCGACAGCACGCGATCGCCCGCGTGATGGCCGTACAGGTCGTTAACGCTTTTGAAATAATCCAGATCGAGCTGAATCACCGCAACGGGCCGCTTTAAACGCTCGCTCAGGCGAGTTTCTGCAGTGGCGCGTTCAAACAGCGCGCCGCGGTTTAATAGGCGGGTTAACGCATCGTGCCAGGCCTGCCACTCCAGGGAGGTCTGCAGCACGCTCATATTGCGCACCATTCGGCGGATCACCAGCCAGGAGATCATCAACATCAGCGTGAACATGAGCCACATCAGCATTAAAGCAATGGTGATGCTGCCAAAGTCACCGCGGACGCCTTCCCGGATCGTATGGATACGGATCAGTACCCCATCAAAATTACGTAAGTTTTCCCAGCTGATATAACGCGTGACCAGGCGAATCCCCCCCTGATTCTCATGAGAAGACGCGCGGCTCAGCATCTCCTGTTCCCGCGGCGACAGCAGCGTCAGTACGTTGCCCGGCGCGGAAGAGGCAATCAAATTGAGCTGATTATCGTAAAGCTGGTACTCGCCCTCTTCGCCCGTTTTAATCGCATTGACCAGAAACGTTTTCATCTCTTGTACCGAGAAATCCATTGCCAGTACGCCGAGCCAATAGCGCTGGAAATCAAGCGGAATAGACGCCGTCACCACCTGCATTTCGCGCTGCGACGCCTCATCGGGAAAGGTTTGCCACACGATGCCGCGAGCAGGATTATTCCTCTGCGTTTGCCGGGTAAACCAGGGGGCGCTTGTCGCCCGCGAATACAGCGCCAGCGCCTGTGTCGCATTCTTCAGCGGCTCGGTGGTGGTAAAAAAGCCATTGCGCGACACGTACAGCATGCGTTTCGCAAAACCACGGTTGTTATTAGCCAGACGCAGCATATAGCCCAGCTCAAGGGTGGCCATGAGCTCATTGCCGGAAAAGGAATTATCGCGAGAGAGAAGCGCGTCGCCGTCGACAAATGCATCGGCAACGCCATAGACCGGCAGCGTCCGCCGGTTATGAATCTCAACGGACCAGAGGGGATCATGCCGCTTTTTTAAATAATCCTCTTCCGCCTTGCGCAATACGACAAAATCCAGCGGCGTTCCCAGCGCCGATTGCATCCCGTTACGAAAAAAAATCATTCTGTCGATATTAAACTGCAGCAGGCTGTCGAACTCATGGGAAACGTTTTCAAGATTATTGCGCTGGTTTGCGACGTAGGCTTCTTCCAGGACCTTGATCTCACGCCATATCAACAACGTGGAAAAGCAGAAGACGATAAAAAAACAGAGGTTAACCACATATCCGGGGCTTAAAATCTGGCGCAATTTTTTCACCCACATCAGCTTATCCATCGTTTTCTCGCAGCACGGTTAAAGAAGCAAACGTCATCCACGCTCCCTGTTCGTAAAACAACCATTAATATGAAAGCGCCCGACGAATGCCGGGCGCTGATAACGGGTCAGGAGCGGTTCAGCTTCCCTCCCCCTCCGCGAATAAGTTCATCTTCACGAAACGCCTCGCGCTTAACGCCGTAACCGTCATACCAGCGACATTCAACCATGCCGTTGGCGAACCCGGTAACGACCATTCGGGGGCCACCGCTTTTACGCCTGACTTCATCACTGACCAACAAGACCATTTTTGCCTCCGGTATCAGGAAGAAACAGATTTAACATAGACGAAGCTGAACCACTTTGCATGACCAGGAGCACATTTACTTTGCCGGACGACGCAGAGCGGCAATCGCTTTCACTCCAGCCAGCACGATGGCGCCAATGATGAATCCCAGCACCAGGTTGGCGCCCGTGGGCAGCAGCGAGGCAATGACCCCGTTCTGCCCATGGGCCAGATTTTCAATAGTGTGGTGCAGTGGCGCAATACCGTGGACTACAATACCGCCGCCCACCAGGAACATCGCCAGAGTGCCAACAATGGACAACACTTTCATCAGACGGGGCGCGATCGCCAACAACGCCTTGCCTGTCCACTGCGCCAGCGAGCTGGTTTTCTCCACCAGCCAGTAGCCCATATCATCCAGCTTGACGATGATCCCCACCAGACCGTAGACCCCCACCGTCACCAGAAGCGCGATGCCGGATAAAATCAGGATCTGATTCAACAACGGCGCTTCCGCCACAATCCCAAGCGTGATGGCGACAATTTCAGCCGACAAAATAAAATCGGTGCGTATCGCCCCTTTCACTTTATCCCGTTCAAAAGCCATAGGGTCCTGGTTCGCCAGGGCCTCAAGCCGCCGCTGGCGAACCTGCGGATCCTCCTTGTGTTTGCGCGCCTGCAGGCTGTGCAGCACCTTCTCGACGCCTTCAAAGCACAGAAACGCGCCCCCCAGCATCAGCAGCGGCGTAATCGCCCACGGAATAAAAGCGCTGATCAACAACGCCAGCGGCACCAGGATGACTTTATTGATCAATGAGCCTTTGGCTACGCCCCAGACTACCGGCAGTTCGCGGTTGGCCCGCACGCCGGTGACCTGTTGAGCATTAAGCGAGAGATCGTCTCCCAATACGCCTGCCGTTTTTTTTGCTGCCAGTTTCCCCATGACCGAAATATCATCGAGTAACGTGGCAATATCATCCAATAAGGTTAATAGACTACTTCCCGCCAAAATTGCATTCCTTCATTTATGATTGTTCCTCCTGAAGTATGAAGCAAAAGCGCTTTTTCGCCCACCGGTGTCCATAGTCAACAAAAATTTAACCATAGCAGGCGAATTAAAGCGCTCGCCAGCACGATAGTTTTCACGTTTACTATACGTCCCCTTTCTATCTCTGCACCGTCGTGAGGAAGTATGTCTACCCGTCAGCTGTTACCGCTCATCGGGGCGCTGTTTGCGCTGTATATCATCTGGGGTTCCACCTATTTCGCTATCGCCGTCGGCGTCGCCAGCTGGCCTCCGCTGATGATGGCTGGCGTGCGTTTTCTTTCCGCGGGCGCGGTGCTGACCGCCTGGCTGCTGGCAACCGGTCATAAGCTGCCTGCGCGAAAGCCGCTGCTTAACGCGGCGCTGATTGGTGTGCTGCTGCTGGCGGTAGGTAATGGCTTTGTGACGCTCGCCGAACATCAGCACGTGCCTTCAGGCATTGCGGCGGTCATGGTCGCGACGGTGCCGCTGTTCACCCTGTGTTTTAGCCGCTTTTTTGGTATTGCGACCCGTAAGCTTGAGTGGTTAGGTATCGCTATTGGCCTCGCGGGGATCGTACTGCTCAACAGCGGCGGCAACCTGAACGGTAATCCCTGGGGCGCGCTGCTGATACTTATCGGTTCAATGAGCTGGGCTTTTGGTTCCGTCTACGGCTCGCGAATCGAGCTTCCAACGGGGATGATGGCGGGCGCCATTGAGATGCTGGCGGCTGGCGTCGTGCTGATGATTGCCTCCACGCTAACCGGAGAAAAATTAACCCAGATGCCGTCGTGGTCCGGTATTTTTGCCGTCGCCTATCTGGCTATCTTCGGTTCGCTTATCGCCATTAACGCGTATATGTATTTGATTCGTAACGTAACACCGGCGGTAGCGACCAGCTATGCCTACGTAAACCCGGTGGTCGCCGTACTGCTGGGAACCGGTTTTGCCGGAGAAAGCTTATCTGCCGTAGAGTGGCTGGCGCTCGGGATCATCATCTTCGCGGTCGTTCTGGTGACGCTCGGCAAATACCTGCTCCCGGCGCGTCGTGAAATTACATCCTGTAGGGCGGAGAAGTAACGTCCAGCAAACCTATGCCCTGAGTATCGATCTGCGCGCACTGACCGCCGCCGCAGATCCACTCTTCCAGCCGTTCGCCCAGCGCGTCGTCATTGAGTTTCTTTCGCCCGCGCAGCGCGCACTCCCAGACTACCAGCACCCGCCATCCCTGCTCCGCCAGTCGCCCGATATCCCGGCGATCGCGCGCCACGTTTTTGGCTATTTTATCCAGCCAGAACGCGGTTCTTGTGGCGGGAACCTTGAACAGATAGCAATCATGATGATGCCAGAAGCAGCCGTGGGTAAAGATAACGCACTGATAGTCCGCCACGACAAAATCCGGGCGGCCGGGCAGCGCGGCATCCTGTACGGTAAAAGAGAATCCGGCCCCCGCCAGTAGCCCAGCCAGCCGTTTCTCTATTGCCGTATCGCGGGTGCCTATCGCGCGCATGTTTTTACTGCGGGTGGCTTTATCGTGAACGTCGGCCATGGTTAATCTCTTGCTCACGCCTGGCAACCGCTTGTGCAATACGCGGCGCCAGCAGCTTCGCCACCGCCGCAAATACCGGCACGACGACGGAATTGCCAAACTGGCGATAGGCCTGGGTATCCGAGACCGGAATACGGAAGCGATATCCCTGCGGCGTCTCAAACCCCATAAGCCTCGCGCACTCGCGGGGCGTCAGCCTGCGCGGACGACGAAGCTGGTTTTCAGGGTCATCAAAATGCTTTTCGCCCAGAGGCCGATCCCAGCCCCGGTCAATGAGGATTTCCGCGCCATCTTTGTAATAGCGGGCAGAGAGCGTTCGCGCCACGCTGTGCGGATTCGTTGGGTCGACGAGCCCGTAGCCAAAACCGTTCCCCCGCTCCTGGTGCTTACGCGCGTAGCGATAGAGATACTTCCACAGCACCCTGGTGAGAATAAATTTGTCGTCAACCGCGGGCTCCAGCAGCTCGCCAAAGGTCGGCCGACGAGTGGGATAAAGAGTGGCGATATCGCGCAGGGTAAATCCCTCATGCAGCTGGAGATCGCGCCGGAAACCCACCAGCACAATACGCTCCCGGTGCTGGGGTAAAAAATAACGCCCGTCGATGACTTTAGGGTCATCCGCCCCGGTATGCGCCGCGTCGGCAACCTCGTACCCCAGCTCATCCAGCGTCTGCATAATGATACGAAACGTCCGCCCCCGATCGTGACTCTTCAGGTTTTTGACGTTCTCCAGAACAAAAATCGGCGGCTGACGGGCGGCGATAATCCTGACCACGTCAAAAAACAGCGTTCCCTGCGTTTCGCAGGCAAAGCCGTGAGCGCGACCAAGGGCATTCTTCTTCGACACGCCGGCGAGAGAAAACGGCTGGCAGGGGAAGCCGGCCAGTAAAACGTCATGCTGCGGGATAGTCTGGCGTATATGCTGCGCGGCTTCTTCCTCGCTCACCTCAGGGAGATGGCTCAAAGTCACATCGCGGATATCTTCATTGAAACGATGCTGCTCAGGATCGCAGTACCAGTTGGCTTTATAGGTGCGCACCGCATGTTTATTCCATTCGCTGGTAAACACGCATTGCCCGCCAATCGCTTCAAAACCGTGGCGAATACCGCCGATACCGGCAAACAGATCGACGAAGCGGAACCCATAATGCGGATGATGCACCGGCGGCTCCGGCAGGAGCGTGCGCAGGTGGGCCTGCTCCTGGCGGGTGATACGACCTGCCGCGCGCGCTACCGTCGCAACGCGCTTGAGGATAGCCGGGCTCCAGTGCTGCTCGCCGACGGCAATTAACTGCGCGACCACCGTTTTGACATCGTATATCGCCATTAGCTGACGCAATAGCGCCTGCGCGTCTTCTCCGGTATGTTCAACCTTCAAAGACGGGGGATTTTCCTTGGATAAATTTTGCGCCATAACCTCAACCAGCCCGACTATTTTTGCAGAGGTTACCATAAATAGCGCGGCCAGTTTTATGCTAGTGGATCAAAGCGCTGCAAAACCTCAGCATCAAGCGCCATCGGCTCTCCGCGAAGCTCTGCGCTCAGCTTGGCCATAAACTGCACCAGAAAACGCGCATTGTGCACCGCCATTGCCCTGCCCTTTTCTGTCTGCATCGTTTTCGGTAAACGCAGCAGCTTGCACTGGAAGTGATCCAGCGCATACGTTTTGTCATCCAATTCCCGCCGGTCAGCAAAGGGATCGCGGGCATCAAACAAGCTATTGTTCAGCGCGCCGGACACCGCAAATACGCGCGCCAGCCCTATAGCCCCCAGCGCCTCAAGGCGATCGGCATCCTGGACGATTTTCGCTTCTTCGCTTTGCGGAGCAATCGCCGCGCTAAAACTGTGGGCTTCAATCGCGTGTAAAACCGCCGCGTAGCGTTCCGGGGGGAAATCAGGAAAAGCGGACTGAAGGATAGCCAGCGTTTTTTCCGCCGCCATCGCAGAAGAACGGCTTCGCTCAGGATGGTTTTTCGCCAGGCTGACAATGTCATGAAAGTAGCAGGCAGTGAGGATCACCAGGCGGTCGGCAGCGGTCTCTTCGGCCAACTGCTGCGCGGTAGCCCATACCCGGCGGAAGTGTGAAATATCGTGAGCAGCATCCTCTTGCCCGTGATGTTGGCTTAGCCAGGCTTCAAATCGTTGCTGCCAGTGATAAAGGTCCATGCGCGTTCCTTTGATATAAGGCCAGCAACGAGCATAGCAATTTTAATCGTGATGTTCATACATCTGCGGATTAGGACGCGTGTACCAGGCGATCGCCCCGAGAAGGGTCCCGACAATACCCAACACAAGGAAACCCAGCAGCGCGCCAATCCATTTTCCTGCCGTTGAGCCGAGCTCGCCGTCAATCGTGGCGCCGGGCACGCTTTCAATCTTCCCCACAACCCACCAGTAACGCGCCATCGCCCACAGGAAATAGCCGCAAAAGGCGTAAAATGCCCACAGCGCCAGTTTCCCGCCAGGACTTCTTTTCGCTTTATCTTCCATTCATTTGTTCTCCATCTACTTCACAACCCCTATCACCCACCGGTAAAAATGTGATATCGGTCACATTATATAGCGAAAACGCCTGCAAAACAGCAGATCCCTCTCTCACGGGTTCGATTTTGCGCCCTGGTCGGGAGCACGACCCTATCGCCCGCTACATATAGTCAATGAATTCATTTCGTTTTTAAATAATACAAATTAATGAATATAACTGAATTTCTGAGACTATATTTACCCCCACCCTCCCTGCCTCAAATATCATATTTGCTTGCTCGCTCTTCGCTTTATCCTTACAAAAAAGCGGCGGCAATCAGATATTGAGAAATAAACATATAATATATAAATACAATCTAACAATACATAGAGCACATGAAGCTTATGGACAACAAAAATCATACAAAACCAATCATAACTCAATGTTATTAAAAGACATAAATACAATAAATAAATTTTCAAACATCAATACAATTTAAATATAATGAATAGAACGGAAACATTTTGTAATATTAGATATAATTTACTTACATTTTTAATTTAAAGAAAAATGAACTTCGTCGTTAGTATTTAATAGTCACCCCGGAAGGAATGACACAATTCATATTAATTATAATCAAAAGGGAATGTATAATGAAAAGAAAAGTACTGGCAATTCTGGTTCCAGCTTTATTAGTTGCTGGCGCGGCTAATGCAGCAGAAATCTATAATAAGAACGGCAACAAACTGGATTTCTACGGCAAAATGGTTGGCGAACACATCATGACCCATGATGGCGGCAACAACAACTCTGACGATACCTCCTATGCGCGTTTCGGCGTCAAAGGCGAGACCCAGATTAGCACTGAACTGACCGGCTATGGCCAGTTTGAATACAACATCAAAGCGGACAAACCGGAAGGTCAGCAGGGCAGCGCTACTCGTTTAGCATTCGCCGGTCTGAAATTCAGCGACTACGGTTCATTCGATTATGGTCGTAACTACGGCGTGGTTTATGACGCGGCGGGTTACACTGATATGCTCGTTGAGTGGGGTGGTGACGGTCTGGTTTACACCGATAACTTCATGACCGGCCGTACCAACGGCGTAGCAACCTACCGTAACACCGACTTCTTCGGCATGGTGGATGGCCTGAACTTTGCTCTGCAGTATCAGGGTAAAAACAACGATACCACCGCGAAAAAATCAAACGGCGACGGTTTTGGTTTCTCCGTTAACTACAACTTTGACGGCTTCGGTTTCGTTGGCGCCTACAGCAACTCTGACCGTACTGATGAACAAGCTGCGGACCGCAGAGGCGAAAAAGCTGAAGTCTGGAACCTGGCGGCTAAATACGATGCAAATAGTCTGTATGCATCAGTCATGTACGGTGAATCCCGTAACATGACTCCGCTGGAGAAAACGACTTTTGGCAGCTTTGCCAATCACACCCAGAACATCGAAGCCGTTGTTCAGTATCAGTTTGATTTTGGCCTGCGTCCATCCCTGGGCTATGTCTACGCGAAAGGTAAAGACCTGGGCGCCAAAGAAGACACTAATGCGGATATCATGAACTACGTTGAATTGGGTGCATGGTACTATTTCAACAAAAACTTCAACGTTTACACCGCATACAAATTCAATCTGATCGATGATGAAGACGCGGCGGTAAGTGGCGCAGCCACCGACGATCAGTTCGCCGTGGGTATCACCTACCAGTTCTAAGACTGCCTGGTTAATCTAAAGCCCGCCTCGTGCGGGTTTTTTCGTTTTTACCAACGGCTCCTCGTCCTGCATCGCGAATATCGCTACACGGCAGAAAGATGAGGCGTTGCGATCTATTAACGATTGCTCCGCAGTAAATCAGGAAGATGATAATTGTAGCCCCTTCGAGGCGTGATATCCTTTTTGACGGGAGACGTTGGAAGAAAATTACGTCATCATGCAAATGATATAATTAACAATAAAAAACAAAAAACTCACAATATTTTCACTCCCCGCCCTCAGCCCTATCCGGGAGATTTAAACTGTTTTTTCTTCTTGAGCGCAGCAACGTCCGCGCATAAATACCGTAACAGTAGACAAGTTAATACCGCAGCTCTGCCTGGTATGACCGCACCAGAGCTCACGCCTCCGATTGCTTTCCGGCTTTTATATCGCCGCCATTCGGCATTATCATATCCATACAAGCTCGGCCAGAGAAACGTAAAACAATACCCGCCGAGGAATATGTCTACGGTAATAAAAACCCGGGTTGACACCGACCACGAGTTGGCGTCAAATACTTATATTTCAGGGGCTCATTGCTTATATCGACCGTGCATTCAGTCTCTTAACCGCCCCTTTACAAAATTGATGTAAATCAACAAATGATTAATTACACCTTGAAAAAAAATATATCCAGAGAAGCGGTCAGGTACATTATCGTTGGCCTGGCAAATACAGCCATTACGGCAGTTGTTATATTTGGCCTGATGCATGTCGGCGTGGGAGTCTACCCTTCAAATGCAACAGGTTATGTCGCTGGCATTATTTTCAGTTTTGTTATGAATGCGAAGTTCACTTTCTCAACGACATTGAGTCCCCTGAGATTTATCAAATTCGTATCCACATGCGCTTTTTGTTACATTTTAAATTTAATAGCAATGAAAGTTTTTTTCATTGTCATACCTAATGCTATTTATACAGCGCAAGTTGTAGGCATGGTGATTTACACAACAGCTGGTTTTATTCTAAACAAATACTGGTCAATGAAATGAAAGAAATTAATATAAACCACACGAGGAGCAAAATACCTTCGTTAGCAATCGTTGTTCCTTGTTATAATGAAAAAGAGGCCTTTCCATACTGCCTGGAGGGGCTTACCACGGTATTACAAAACCTCCTTGCAAAAGAAAAAATCGCTCGAAATAGTTATATCCTCTTTGTCGATGATGGCAGTAAAGACAACACCTGGGAACAAATTAAATCCACATCACAGGAAAAGTCATTCGTCCGCGGTCTGAAATTATCAAGGAACCGGGGCCATCAGATCGCCCTGCTGGCGGGGTTGGCAAACGCGGATACGGACGTTACCGTAAGTATTGATGCAGACTTACAGGATGATATAGGTTGCATTGAGAAAATGATCGACAAATATCATGAGGGGTTTGAGATTGTTTATGGCGTACGCGACAACAGGAGTAGTGACTCAGTATTCAAAAGGGCAACAGCCAATAAATTTTATTCTCTGATGTCAGGGCTGGGTGTCAATCAGGTTCCTAACCATGCGGACTTCCGGCTTCTTAGCCGTACAGCGTTGACAGCATTAAAAGATTTTAAAGAACAAAATTTATATTTAAGGGGGCTAATTCCGCTGTTGGGTTATAAGTCCAGCAGCGTTTATTATAGCAGAGATGAAAGGGTTGCAGGCGAATCAAAATACCCCTTAAAAAAGATGGTAGCACTGGCGTTAGAAGGAATAACGTCTCTGACAATTACCCCATTACGTATGATCGCCGCCGCTGGGGTTGCCACATGCCTTCTATCTTCACTAGCTGCAATCTATGCCTTCATTGAGAAGCTCCTGGGAAATACCGTTGCGGGTTGGACATCTGTAATGATTGCGATTTTCTTCCTTGGCGGTGTCCAGATGCTTTCTTTGGGGATAATTGGCGAATACGTTGGGAAAATATATATGGAATCCAAAAATCGGCCCAAATATTTTATCGAAGAGGTAGCAAAACACGAAATGAGAGGCGAGCAATGAACACTGAGGACGAACGGATGACGTCTTACACTAAAAAAATTATTGCAATGCTTTACCTCGCGGCAATTTTCTTAGTTTATAGCCCAACGATTATATTTAGTTACGCATTTTCAGATGACTGGTCGACACTTTCCGATGTTTTTTCAGGGAAGGGTTCTCCGTTTCAATGGGATATGCAATCCGGCAGACCCTTGTATGCCGTTGCCAGACGACTTGCCTTTACGCTAGTTCACAATCTCGATGACCTTGCCTATCTTAGATTTTTTACCGTAATATCGGCATTTGTTTTTTGCTTTTTCCTTTTTTCATTTATAGAAAAAAGAAACATATTCGAGCGTAAGATAACAACAATCGCATTCCCTTTACTAATATGCCTGACGCCCGCAGTACAGGTTTATAATTCCTGGGCGACATGTTTCCCTTTTGTACTCTCCATACTCCTTGCCGGAATAAGTTATGCGACATTAAAACCCATCAATAAGAAAACGACAATTATAAGATTTGCAGCATCCGTCATTATTTTATGGTTTGCCTTTGCCATATATCAACCAACGGCGATGGCATTTTTATTTTTCGTCATGCTTGATAACTGTCTGAAAAAAGACAAACCATTTTCCATCAACATTGTTCTAATCAGTGGCGCAGTTTTATTTATCGGCATGCTTGGTAGCCTGCTGTTTTCAAAATTTGTACCTGTATGGTTATATGGCAGCTCAATTGCACGTGCCGAGTTAACTAATAATACACTTGAGAAATTACGATGGTTTATAAAAGAACCGTTGATTAACGCTATCAACAACTTTAATATAACTCCAGGCACCTTTTTCACAACGCTCTCATTAATAATTTGCGCAATAGGTTTACTTTCAATAATAAAAGGCAAATCAGGCCCGATTAAGGTTCTCATGTTTATTATCATGGGGATTGGCGCCTACTCTCCAAACTTATTAGTCAAGGAAAACTGGGCTGCATATAGGTCACTGATAGCACTGGAATTCTTCACATGCGCTCTTATTATTATTGGGTTAGATGCCTTGACAAGCAAACTCAACATAGCAAAAAAAGCGCTACCCATATTGACGGTATTCGCGATGATCGCTGCATCATACAATATCTTTAATGGTTTCATTATCCCACAAAAATCGGAGTTAAACGCATTAGCCAGCGCGCTTTCCTACAAGGTGGGGAAAACATTTACAGGGGATGTTCTTTTTGACATTCAAGATCCTGCCTATAACGCCTTTACTAAAACACAACGTTATGACGAGTTTGGCAATATTTCCCTTGCGGCTCCCTGGGCTATCAAGGGGATGGCGGAGCAAATCTTAATTAGCAAGTCAATGCATTTCAGGCTTCCCGATAATGTTATTCTGACGGCAAAGGAGCAATGCGCCACTGATTGCATCATTATAAAAACGGGCGATGCGATGAGGAGTTCAACCTCCAACTACTGAAACTTTTCGCCACCACGCATACCTGTATATGATCCCGCGCCAGATCCGCGCGGGATAGTTTTTATCCCGGCAGCTCGGGCCTGGGTCATAAGTCTCTCTATCACCTCACAGCGCTCGACAGTCAACCATGCTTCCAGTGCTTTTCTGAGTTCGCTTCTTTTCATCCATCATCCCTTCTCTTGAGGATATCCTTACAGAATCCGAGTGTAGCAAGGGCAGTTAACTGCTTTGTTATCTGTGATACAAGACGGGCTAAGCTATTGTAAAGAGTGTGAGCTTGTGAACTAAAGAGGATAAAAGTGGATGCCCCGCAAGAGGCAACATGGTAAAAAAGACAGCGTTAGAGGCGAGAAAACAGAGCGATAGAAAGAAATTTTAATGCAGGGATTCGTGCAGGGCAAAATCAAAAGCGCTTTGCGACTGACTGATTTTGTTGAATAGTGGCGGAGAGAGGGGGATTTGAACCCCCGGTAGAGTTGCCCCTACTCCGGTTTTCGAGACCGGTCCGTTCAGCCGCTCCGGCATCTCTCCGCTGTTGAGGTTGCTATAATGCCAGGTTCTTTGGCATTTTAATAGTTCCTGTCTCTTTAATTCAGTTCAAGTGACGACTTTGCGAGCAATATGATGTTTAAATGGCCCTGGAAAGTAGATGAAGAGTCCGGCAACGCGGAAATCCCCTGGGAAAAGGCGCTTGCCATCCCTGTATTAGCCAACCTCTCCGACCATGAGCAGCAGCAGCTGGCGCAAATGGCATCCCGCTTTTTGCAACAGAAGCGTCTGGTTGCATTACAGGGGCTGGAGCTCACTCCCCTACAGAGCGCTCGTATCGCGCTCCTGTTTTGCCTGCCGGTTCTCGAACTGGGCATCGAGTGGTTAGATGGTTTTCACGAAGTGCTTATCTACCCTGCCCCCTTCGTTGTCGACGACGAATGGGAAGATGATATCGGCCTGGTGCATAGCCAGCGAATCGTGCAATCAGGGCAAAGCTGGCAGCAAGGGCCCATTGTTCTAAACTGGCTGGACATTCAGGACTCCTTCGACGCTTCCGGTTTCAATCTGATTATTCATGAAGTGGCGCATAAGCTGGATACCCGCAATGGCGATCGCGCGAGCGGCGTGCCGTTTATCCCCCTGCGCGAGGTGGCTGGCTGGGAACACGATCTCCATGCTGCCATGAACAATATTCAGGATGAGATTGATCTGGTCGGTGAAAGCGCCGCCAGTATTGACGCCTACGCGGCCACCGATCCTGGCGAATGTTTCGCCGTACTCTCTGAGTACTTCTTTAGCGCGCCAGAGCTGTTCGCCCCGCGTTTTCCCGCGCTTTGGCAGCGTTTTTGCCTGTTCTATCGCCAGGATCCGCTGGAGAGATTACGTGAGAATACCCCACCGGATGACGGCAATAGCCCGGCAGTACACTAAAACAACGACCTGCACTAAATTTAGCCATTTGAATCAGCAAGTTAAATTTAATGTTGACACAAAAATCCGAGACCAGTAGTATTCGCCCCGTTCACACAATTCCTCTGTAGTTCAGTCGGTAGAACGGCGGACTGTTAATCCGTATGTCACTGGTTCGAGTCCAGTCAGAGGAGCCAAATTTGAAAAGCCTGCTTTTGAAGCGGGCTTTTTTATTTTCATTTTCTCCTCCACATCGGAAGAATTTTGAGGTCAAGCGGATTCGAGGACGGCGTGCCCCCAATGTCCCTTAACGCCTCAAAATCAGAAAGTTAGTACCATCCGAAAAACGCTTCTAATAGCATCCTGCCGCCACGCACTTATCCTGGTCAAACGCGCGTCATGGCTTCATCACGATCCGGCCAAGCGGTTTCGCTGTCTCCGCAAATTCGTGGGCCGCGGCAGCGTTAGCCAGGGGGAAGATGCGATCAATGACAACCGTGACGCGCCCTGCTGCTACAGCCTGCAGCATCTCGTCCACGCTTGTTCGAACTCCATGTCTTGCAAAAAGAGGTCCCATGAATACCCCCATGAGCGTCTGGTTAGACTGCATTGCCGGCCATAAGTCGACAGTCAGACTGCCGCCACCGGCATTACCGACGAAGACCAGACGTCCTTCCGGAGCGAGTGCAGAAAGCGAAACAGGCAACGTCGTTCCCACCGGATCGATGACGAGATCAACACCGGTGCCATGGGTGTACTGTCGGACACTGTCCACGATGTTATCCTTTGTACGATCCACAACATGATCGGCACCAAGTTCACGCAACCGACCTCGTCGCTGCGTTCCGCTTACCACGGCGATGACCGTTGCGCCTGCTTGTGAGGCAAGCTGAACGGCCGCGAGCCCCACGCCACCTGCTGCGGCCTGAATAAGAACGGTTTCTCCCTGCCGGAGCATGCCTCGCGTGAAAAGGCAATGATGCGCGGTACCAAATGAAATCGGCAATGCCGCCGCTTCTGCCATTCCCACCCCATCGGGTATAAGCCAGGTGCGTTCCGCGGGCACGGCCCAACGTTCCGCATGCGATCCCTGCATGTGAAAAGCAGCGACTCTGTCCCCAACCGTACGGCTTCGGACTTTCGATCCGACGGCAACAACTGTGCCCGCGGCCGCGTAGCCACCGATCCATAAAGGAAGCGGCGGCGGCGTTGAACGGCGGTTAATCAGATCGCCACCCTCAATCGAGATAGCCTCGACAGAAATCAGGATGTCGTCGGGCCCTGTGACCGGCTCCGGGACATCGACATATTTCAGGACGCCGGGAGCGCCTTCCACGTCATAGACCGCTGCTTTCATAAATTTTCCTCTGTCTTATCTTTCGACTGGCGGAAAAACCCGTCACGCGCAGGGCAGCCTGGCAATCACCTTAATCTCAAACTGGAATCCGTAAAGCCACGTCACGCCGATCCCGGTCAACGTAGGGTAAGGCGCTTCCCCCCAATATTCTGGCAGGATACTCCAGATAGCGTCGAGATTTGACTCGGGGTCGACAACAAAGAGGGTCACGTCAACCACGTCACCGAACGTGCAGCCCGCAGCCGCGAGGACAGCATTAAGGTTATCGAAGGCCAACCTGACCTGCGCTTTCAGTTCGGGCTCTGGCGAACCATCCTCGCGGCTACCAACCTGCCCGGAAGCGAACAGAAAACCGTTGGATTTGATGGCCGGTGAATAGCGATTGCGCTCATAGAGCGCCTGCCGACCGGTGGGGAAAACTGCATCGCGTGCCGTCATGTTTGTACCTCTGCAATGGGGCGAAATCAGCCCGGTGAACATAAGGACACTTTACAAGTGCAGGATCGGGCGGATAAACAAGCGACTTTGTCCATCATTGTTTGTAATATCCAAACAATCGGCGAAAAGGGAGGATTAGGAATGGATCGTTTCGATGCGATGCGCGCCTTTGCTCGCGTGGTGGAAGCAGGGAGCTTCACAAAGGCTGCCCAAACGCTTCATATGAGTAAAACCACGGTGACGCAGCTCATTCAGCAGCTGGAAGCGCGCCTGCGCGTCAAGTTGCTCCATCGCACCACCCGCAGGCTCGGCGTGACTGCCGATGGCGCGGTCTACTACGAGCGCGTCATCCGCCTGCTGGCGGACATGGAGGATGCTGAAAACAGCCTGTCCAGTGCGGCGATGACGCCCAGGGGACGGCTACGGGTGGATGTGCCCAGTCCGCTGGCCCGCCTCGTCCTGATACCGGCGCTACCGGCTTTCCACGCGCGCTACCCTGACATCCAGTTCGACATGGGCGTCAGCGACCGGGTGGTGGACCTGATCGGCGACAACGTGGATTGCGTCCTGCGCGGTGGCGACATTAACGACCAGTCCCTGATCGCGCGCCATGTCGGCGATTTGCAAATCGGCGTCTACGCCGCCCCTGGCTATGCGGAACGCCTTGGCGCCCCTGCGCACCCGCGAGAGCTGGAAAACACCGACCATCGCATAGTGGGATTCTTGTCCTCACGCACCGGTAAGATTGATCCTCTGGTCCTGCACAGTGGGAGTGAACATATTGAAATCACAGGCCGCTATGTACTTGCCGTGGATGATGGCAACGCTTACCTCGAAGCGGGGCTCGCTGGCTTAGGCGTGATTGCGCTGCCAACCTATATGGCGGCAAAACATCGGGCCAGTGGCGCTTTAATTCCGTTATTTGAACAATGGCGTATCAGTCCAATGCCATTGTACCTGGCGTTTCCGCCGAACCGCCATGTCAACGCCAAACTGCGTGTTTTTATTGATTGGATCGTTGAATTGATGCAGCAGCATGTTCCCAATTCCAACAATAAGTAACGCCATCCCGGTCTGAGGATCCCTGTTTAAGAAACCCGGCAGCCATCGCGCAGCCGGGATCACCCCCTGCGGTGCCAGCGCAGCGCGTCGACCACCAGCGTAAACGCCGCCGGAAGATGCTGTCGGCCCGGGTAGTAAAGATAGTATCCCGGGAAATGAGGGCACCAGTCGGCAAGTAGCGGTACCAGTTCCCCCGTAGCGATATATTTCGCCGCTAAGTCATGAGGAACATAGGCAATCCCTGCTCCGTCCAGCGCGGCCTGAATCATCAGAAAGGTATTGTTGAAAACGGTTTGCCCGTCAACGCGAACGCTGGTCTTTTGACTTCCCTTTTCAAACTCCCAGGCGTAAAGCGCGCCGTGGGTGGGCAAACGCAAATTAACGCAGTTATGCGCCATCAGATCCTCAGGACGTCTTACTGCCGCCCTGCCGGCAAGATAAGCGGGGGCGGCAACCACCGCCATCTGCACATCGGGCGTGATGCGCACCGCAATCATGTCCTTATCCACCTGATCGCCCATCCGTACGCCTGCATCAAAACGCTGGGCGGCAATGTCGGTCAGCTCGTATCCGACGCTGAACTCAATATGAATATCCGGGTATTGCGTTAATAAAGGCCGCAGACGCGGCCACAGGACGGTGACGATGGCATGATCGTTGGCGGTAATGCGTACCGTTCCGGCGGGTTTATCTCGTGAAGCGCGCAGAGAAGCCAGTTCAGCTTCGATTTCATTCAGCCGCGGCGCCAGAACGGCCAGCAGACGGTTCCCGGCATCGGTTGGCGAGACGCTGCGCGTGGTGCGGATTAACAGCCTTACCCCGAGACGCGCTTCCAGAGCCAGCAGCGTATGGCTCAGCGCTGACCGGGAAACACCCAGAATCGCGGCCGCCCGGGTAAAGCTGCGCTCGTGAGCCACCGTGGCAAAAGCCTGCAGGTCGTTGAGTTTTTCTTTGCTCATCATTGGTGAATTTTGTGCACCAGTGTATTCATATTTGCGCATCTTATCATTTAATCAAACCTTCTCTACACTTTGTTCAACGAGTCGTAAGGGGCCGCTTAAAAGCCCAAAACTGAAATGTGGAGACATCATGAACCAACAATTTGACGGTAACGGTATCTTCCCTAAGGGGGAGAAAAACGAGGCCTATGCGCAGTATTTTCAGGGTACCAGCTACCTGAATATGCTCTCCACGGAAGGGGTCACTATCGGCAACGTGGTCTTCGAGCCCGGCTGCCGTAACCACTGGCATATCCACCATAAAGGCGGGCAAATTTTACTGGTGACCGGCGGTCGCGGCTGGTATCAGGAGTGGAATCAACCGGCGCGCGAGCTTACCGCTGGGGACGTCGTGAATATTCCCGCAGGCGTCAAGCACTGGCACGGCGCGGCCGCCGATAGCTGGTTTGCCCATATCGCCGTTGCCGTCCCTGCCGAAGGTGCGTCTAACGAATGGCTGGAGCCGGTCGCCGACGACGCCTATCGTCAGCTGCCTTAAACATCGAAACAGCAGGGCTCGCCAGTTAATGCGCCCTGCTCTCATTCGGCGGTATGCGAAAATGCATCTTCGACTAATTGCCCGAGCCCCGGGGAAAACCGCTCATCGCCAGCAGCGCGCTTTGCAGCGAGGCGCTAAACATCTCCCCGTGAGACAGTCCGGGATAGGGCCACCAGTTGACCGCCACGCCATTTTTCTTGAGCAGGGAAACCGTCTGCAGAACGTTGCTCCGGATCTCTTCTGCCCCTGCGAAAGAGGCCCGCTGGGTCGCAACCGCCCCCTCCATCAGGTACAGGGACTTCCGGTTAAACGCATCCGCCTTCGCCGCGGCCATTTTTGCTAACAGCGAGGCGTTGCCCCGTCCCAGAGAAGGACTGGCAGAAAAATAGATTTGGAAGCGGGATGACGCCAGCCAGGCGTCAATGATAAATAATCCGCCATAGGAGTGCCCCCAGATAGCCCGCTGCTGAGGGTTGATAGCGATCCCGCGCTCAACTTTTGCCACGATGGTATTTTCTAATAGCTGGCGAAATGCCTCGCTGCCGCCGCTCTTCCGTCGGTCCCATCCGGCGTCGGCAGGATTCTCCTCTACTTTCGGCCGGTAGTCATAGGCTCGGGCAGGCTGATCGAAGGGCAAATTCGTTTGATAGCCGATGGCCACAATAACGGGCGGCGTTTTTTGCGTAAACGTCTCAAGCAGCGAGTCGGACAACCGGTCCATCACCGCGTTGCCGTCCAGGGCGTACAGAATCGGATACCCCTGCGCGGGCGGCGCCGCGTTCGGTATCGCCGTCCAGACCTTATAATGCCGTTCGCCATCAAGGGAGTCGAAATAAGCAACGTTGAAGTGATAATACGCGGAACCGCGGTCGGCGATATTCGGCCCCAGCGGGCGCATATCCGGCCTGGCGTAAGCGTTAATGCCATAAAGCGTGGAGACCAGCGCGGCGATAAAAATCCGCCCTTTCGGCGGAGAAGCAAAACAAAACTTGCGAAGCGACATCGGTTGATTGTTTCCAGCACACCCTCGGTAGTGATAATGATTGCTAATATCAATCTCAATTGCAAGCAACGAGGTTATCCCGGGAGCGGCGCGTTGCGCCTGCCCGGGGAACCCATCATCACATCACGGGTAGCCCGGTTCGCGCTGCGCTTAGCCGGGCTACCGGGAATGCCGCGTTATGCTCAATATCAGGCCGTACGCCATCTCCGGGTCAGCGGCTTCTCGACTTCCACAATCAGGAACATCACAAAACCGATAATAAAGGTGATAACCCAGTAGCGGAACGGCAGCGCTTCGGTACCAAACAGCATCTGCATAAACGGCGCGTAGATAATCAGCAGCTGCAGCACCAGCAGCACCCCGCTGACAATCCAGATCCCCCGGTTCGCCAGCAGCCCTTTACTCAGCGAGAAGCCGTCCGCCACCCGGCAGTTGAGCATATAGAACCACTGGGCGGTAACCAGCGTCTGCAGCAGCACCGTGCGGATAAACTCAGGCGAATAGCCGCGCGGCTGTAGCCAGGCTTCAAGCACAAAGGCGCTGACGGCAATCATCGAACCGACAAAAATCACCCGCCAGATAGCAAAGCCGTCCATTACGTGCAGTTTGGGATCGCGCGGCGGACGCCGCATGATGTTCTTCTCGCCCGCTTCGAACGCCAGGCCGAACGACAGCGTGGCGGAGGTCGCCATGTTCATCCACAGGATCAGCACCGGCGTCAGCGGAATTAAATTCCCCGCCAGCAGCGCAATAATGATCAACAGCCCCTGCGCCAGGTTGGTCGGCATAATGAAGAGAATGGTTTTCTTCAGGTTGTCGTATACCCGACGCCCTTCCCTGACGGCGCTGGCGATGGTGGCGAAATTATCGTCGGTCAGCACCATATCCGCGGCCTCTTTGGTCACTTCGGTGCCCTTAATCCCCATCGCGATACCGACATCGGCCTGCTTCAGCGCCGGGGCGTCGTTCACGCCGTCGCCGGTCATCCCGACCACCTCTTTCCTGCTTTGCAGCGCCTGCACCAGGCGGAATTTATCTTCCGGGCTGGTACGCGCGAAAATATCGAATTTCTGCGCCGCTTCGCTGAGCTGGGTATCGTCCATCACCTCCAGTTCTCTGCCGGTGATGGCGTTTTCCGCATTGCCGATCCCCAGCATCTTGCCGATGCTCATCGCGGTTTGCGGGTGGTCGCCGGTGATCATCTTCACGCGGATCCCGGCCTGCAGGCAGTCGCCGATCGCCGTAATCGCCTCCGGTCGCGGCGGATCCATCATCCCGGCAACCCCCAGCAGAATGACGCCCTGCTGCAAATCCTCATGGCTAAGCTCCGTTTGCCCGTCGGCTGCCGGTTTCCACGCCGCCGCCACCATCCGCAGCCCTTCCCGCGCGTACTCTTCGATTTTCGCTTCCCAGTAAGGCTGATCGAGCGGCGCCAGGCCATGGTCGGTTTGCTGATGCTGACACAGACGGAACAGGACATCGGGCGCGCCGGTAATCAAAATCATCTCTTCATCGCCGATGCGGTACAGCGTCGACATATATTTATACTGTGAATCGAAGGGGATTTTGCTGCGCAGCTCGGTGTTGACCGTCGGGAGCGGGACTTTCGCCGCCAGCACCTTCAGCGCCCCTTCGGTCGGGCCGCCGGTAATTTTCCACAGCCCGCTTTCGTCTTTTATAAGCTGACTGTCGTTACACAGATCGATGGTGCGCAGATAGCGTTCCAGCAGCGTGCCGGGGACAACGGTTATCGGATCGGGCTCATCGATCGGATGAATATTCCCTACCGGTTCGTAGCTGTCGCCCTCCACCCGATAAACGTTATCGGCGGTAATAACGGCCTTCACCGTCATCTCGTTCATGGTCAGCGTTCCGGTTTTATCCGAGCAGATCACCGTCATCGCCCCGAGGGTTTCCACTGTGGGCAGCTTGCGGATAATCGCCTTCTGACGGGCCATGGTTTGCACGCCGAGCGAGAGGATTATCGAGATAATCGCCGGTAAACCTTCCGGCACCGACGCCACCGCGAGGCTAATCAACGACAGCATCAGCTCAGAAACCGGCATATCGCGGAACAGCAGGCTGAAGACAAACAGCGCGGCCATCATCACCAGAATGATGATAAAAATGGCTTTGCCGAGCTTATCCATTTGCACCAGCAGCGGCGTACGGTGTTTTTCGATATCCGACATCATCTGGTTAATATGGCCCAGCTCGGTATCGCCGCCGGTGGCGACCACCAGGCCTTTTCCGCCGCCCGAACTCACCGTGGTGCCGGAAAACAGCAGATTGGTACGATCGCCTAGCGGCAGTTCGCCGCTGAGCGCCTCAGTGCTTTTCTCCACCACCGTCGATTCGCCGGTCAGAATCGCCTCTTCCACCCGCAGGTTATGCGCTTCGATCACCCGCAGGTCGGCGGGAATGCGATCGCCTGCGCGGATGACGACGATATCGCCGGGGACCAGAGCGGTTGTCGGGATCGTTTCATGGTTGCCCTGACGAATAACCACCGCCTCGCTGGAGAGCATGTTGCGAATGCTCTGAAGCGATTTTTCCGCATTGCTCTCCTGGATATGGCCGATCAGGGCGTTAATCACCGCCACGCCGAGGATCACCAGGGTATCCACCCAGTGCCCCATGACCGCCGTCAGCAGCGCCGCCGCCAGCAGCACATAGATAAGCACATCGTTAAAATGCGCCAGAAAGCGCAGCCACGCCGGCTTTCCCGCCTTTTGCGGCAGCGCATTTTCGCCATACTGCTGCAAACGCGTCGCCGCCTCGGCGCCGCTGATGCCCTCCGGAGTGCTGTTGGTGCTGGTCAGGGTTTCTTCTACGGAGAGCTGATAGAACGGGCCGCCCGGTTTTTCTGTATTCATAGTTATCTCCTCACTCCTGTAACGGAAATCAGAACAGCCTCAGGCCGCCCTTAACGCACCACAAAAACCGGAACATGGGCATAGCGAACGATTCCTGCCGCCTCCGACCCCAGCAGATGCGTCTGAATATTCGGGTTACGCGAACCGATGATCACCACATCCGCTTTCAGTTCATCGGCCAGTTTGGTCACTTCATCGCGAATGTTGCCGCTGCGAATGTGAATCTGAATATCCTTTTCCGTCAGCGCGAGTTTCTTGATCAGCTCTGCCAGCTTTTCCTTAGCAGTATTAATCAGATAGTCTTCCATTTTTCGTGCATCGGAAATAAAACCGCGCGTCAGCACCGGAGAAAAAGAGGGAATGATGTGTACCAGATGAATCTGTCCCGAAGAGCTTTGCGCAAGGAATTGGGCGTGGGACAAGGCCTTGTCCGCCAGACCGATTTCAAACACATCAACCGGCACGAGGATATTTTTATACATAGAGACAATCCTTTTATTACCTATAAAAAAAGGTGGTGAAAACAGCCCGGGCAATGGCGCTGAGGAAAAGATCTCAAGAACAAAATCTGCAAGACGTGTAGGTATAATTAAACGTAGCACACCACGATAAACATTATTAAGTCGCCAATTAATATATTGAAAAATATCACAGAGTCAGGCGCAGCCAGACAATTCGACTACAAACCCGGTAAAATCGTCGCCATTGCCGTAATTTTTGCTCTTTTTAACATTTCCGTTTTACTACGACTATCCTCATTATCAGTGGCTTGTTCGCTTTCTGTCGCCCCACAATAATTATTACGATAAGAATTTACTTAGCTAAGCGTTAGCGCTAAAGGAGGAACGATGTTCGGTTACAGTCTGTTTCGCCTGAGCCTGTTTATTGCCCTGGCAATAATCGCCTGTACGGCTACCGGGTTAATTACCTATTTCGTTGTCTCGGCCCTCGCTGAATAAATACAGCGATTGTGAATAATATGTAAAACATAGCCTTTTACTTCGAGGGGAATACAGTGAACCGTTATTTTTCTCTCATTCCGCTTGTTATTTTAATAACAACGGCTTGCGATCGGAAAGCGCCTGAAATTACGCCGTTACCGCGGATGGTCAAAGTTGCCGAGGTGGTGGCTATCGGTGATGCGCAGCAGCGCGTATTTCCCGCCCGCATTGAGTCCGGGGACTCCACCGATTTGTCTTTCAAACGCGGCGGGCAGATTGAATCGCTTGATGTGCGTCAGGGAGCCGCTATTACTCAGGGGCAAACCCTTGCCCGCCTCAGCGCGCGGGAAGCGCAGCAGCGGGTGAATGAGCGGCAAACCGCTGCCACCCTCGCCCAGCGGCAGTTCGATCGCTTCCAGACGCTGGCCGGGCGTCAGGCGATTTCAAAGGCGGAAATGGATATCCAGCGGGCCAACCGCGACGCCGCTAACGCCGCGCTGAAAATCGCCCGCGAAGAGCTGTCGCAAATGACGTTGACCGCCCCGTTCAGCGGCGTTGCCGCTTACGTCCCGGTACGTAACCATCAGGTTGTCGCCGCCGGACAGCCCATTGTGACCCTGACGCGAACCGATCTGCTCGACGTGGTGTTTAGCGTTCCGGAAAACCTCTTTACCGCGCTGGATATTCGCAACGCGCAGTATCGTCCTGTCGTCAAAATTAACGCCATGCCGGATCGCCAGTTTACCGCCGACTACAAAGAACACACCGGCAGCAGCGACAGCAGCACGCTCACCTGGCAAATCATACTGACTATGCCGAGGCCGGCCGACTTCCCCGCGGTGGGCGGCGTTAGCGGAACGGTGACAATCAACCTGGCGAACCTGCCCGCCAGCGCCGGTCAAAACGCGGTGGTGGTGCCGGTTGAAGCGGTGTTTAACCCGGATAATCGCCCGCGCAATGAGCCCCACGTCTGGGTGGTACAGGGAAGCGGCGACCAGCTCAAGCTGGAAGAGAGAAAAGTCGGCGTGGGCCCGGTGACCTCTCAGGGCGTGGTGATTACCGAAGGGCTCAGCGTCGGCGAGCGCGTAGTGGCGGCAGGCGTCAGCGAATTACATGCGCAACAGCCGGTTCGTATCTGGACGCGTGAACGAGGTTTGTAATGGATATTTCCCGCCAGTTTATTAACAACCCGGTCCGCGTCTGGCTGACCATTTTGCTGCTGGGCATCGGCGGGATCTTCGCTCTGCTGAATATTGGCCGCCTGGAAGATCCGGCGTTTACCATCAAAACCGCGGTGGTGGTCACCCACTATCCCGGCGCGTCGGCGCAGCAGGTGGAAGAAGAAGTCACCCTGCCGCTGGAAAACGCGCTGCAGCAGCTGCCGTATCTCGACAACGTCAGCTCAATTTCCTCCAACGGCCTGTCGCAAATTACCGTCAATATCGCCTCGCGCTACCACTCCCGCGAGCTGCCGCAAATCTGGGATGAACTGCGCCGCCGGGTGGGCGACGCCGCCCGCCAGTTCCCTCCCGGCGTCGCCGCTCCGTTTGTGAACGACGATTTTGGCGATGTCTTTGGCTTCTTCTTTGCCCTCTCCGGCGAGAGCTTTACCAACCCTGAGCTGGTTCGCTATGCCGAGCAGCTGCGTCGCGAACTGGTGCTGGTCCCCGGCGTCGGCAAAGTCGCCATCGGCGGGGCGATCCCCCAGCAGATCAACATCGATATCTCGCTGGCGAAAATGGCCGCCCGCGGAATCACGCTCAACCAGCTGGCGGCGATACTGAGCAGGTTGAACGTGGTGTCTAACGCCGGTGAGATTAAATCCGGCAGCGAATCGATTCGCCTGCATCCCACGGGCGAGTTTGCCAACCTCGACGAGCTTGGCGACCTGTTAATCAGCCCGCACGGCTCGGCAACGGCGACGCGGCTGCGCGATATTGCCACGCTCTCGCGCGGGCTGAGCGAATCGCCTTCCAGCATTTACCACGCCAACGGTCGACAGGCGGTCACTATGGGGGTGTCGTTTATACCCGGGGTTAACGTGATTGACGTTGGCCGCGCGCTGGAAAGCAAGCTGGAGCAGATGTCGGCGGAAAAACCGGCCGGGATCAACATTGACCTGTTCTACGATCAGGCGGCGGAAGTCGCCCATTCGGTCAACGGCTTTATCACCAACTTCCTGATGGCGCTGGCGATTGTGGTTGGCGTGCTGCTGATCTTTATGGGCGTACGCAGCGGCATTATTATCGCCCTGTCGCTGGCGCTCAACGTGCTCGGTACGCTGTTGATCATGTACCTGTGGGGTATCGAGCTGCAGCGTATCTCGCTGGGGGCGTTGATTATCGCCCTGAGCATGCTGGTCGATAACGCTATCGTCATCGTCGAAGGCGTGCTGATCGCCCGCCAGCAGGGGTCAACGCTGCTCATGGCGATTAACTACGCGATCCGCCGTTCGGCGCTGCCGCTGCTGGGGGCCACGGTGATTGCCATTCTCGCCTTTGCGCCGATTGGCCTGTCGCAGGACTCGACCGGGGAATACTGTAAATCGCTGTTCCAGGTGCTGCTGATTTCGCTCATGCTGAGCTGGTTCTCGGCGCTGACCATTACCCCGGTGCTGATTAAATGGTGGCTGTTTAAAAATCAATCGCAGCCGGTGGCGCAGGCCGACGCCAATCCGTACGGCGGGCGCTTTTACCGTCTGTACCAGCAGGCTCTGCGTGCTCTTCTGCTGCGCAAAACCATCACGCTGACCGTCATGGCGGCGCTGCTGGCCGCCGCTATCTGGGGATTCGGCTCGGTGCGGCAAAACTTTTTCCCCTCTTCAAACACGCCCATTTTCTTTGTCGATCTCTGGCTACCCTACGGTACCGATATCGCGACCACCGAAAAGATGACCAGCGATATTGAGACCACCATTAACGGCCAGCCGGGCGTGGTCACCACCGTGGCCACCGTCGGTCAGGGCAGCATGCGGTTTATCCTCACCTACAGCGGGCAACGGCAGTATAGCAACTATGCGCAGATCATGGTGCGCATGGACGACCAGCGCAGCATTGCCGCCCTGACGCAGCATGTGGATCGCTATATTGCGCGCAACTACCCGCAGGTGAACGCCAGCACGAAGCGCGTGATGTTCGGTCCCTCCGGCGACAGCGCCATCGAGGTGCGGATTAAAGGTCCGGACCCCGACCGTCTGCGCCTGCTCGCCAGCCAGGTTGGCGATATCCTCTCCGCGGACCCGGCCACCGACGGCGTTCGCAACGACTGGCAAAACCGTAGCAAAGTTATTCGTCCGCAGTACTCCCCCGCGCTTGGGCGCGAGCTGGGCGTTGATAAGCAGGATATTGATAACGCCCTGGAGATGAACTTCTCCGGCAGCCGCGTTGGATTGTACCGTGAGGGGGCCGACCTGCTGCTGGTGATAGTCCGCCCGCCCGCCGCCGAGCGCCAGGACGCGAATCACCTGAATAACGTGCTGGTCTGGAGCCAGAGCCGCCAGCAGTATATTCCGCTCAGTAACGTGGTCAGCGGCTTTCACCTTGAATGGGAAGATCCGCTGATTCTGCGCCGCGATCGCAGCCGGGTGCTGACGGTACAGACCGATCCCGACCCGCTCAGCCACCAGACGTCCGGGGATATCCTGTCCCGCGTGAAGCCGCAGATTGATGCGCTCGCTCTGCCGCACGGTTACAGCATTGAGTGGGGTGGCGATGCGGAGAACTCGAGCGAGGCGCAGCAGGGGCTGTTTACTACCCTGCCGCTGGGTTACCTGGTGATGTTTGTCATCACCGTCCTGATGTTCAGTTCGCTGAAAAATGCGATCGCCATCTGGCTGACCGTGCCGCTGGCGCTGATTGGCGTTACGCCGGGCTTTTTAATTACCGGGATCCCTTTTGGATTTATGGCGTTAATCGGTCTGCTGAGCCTGAGCGGAATGCTGATCCGTAACGGCATCGTGCTGGTAGAAGAGATTGAACAGCAGAAACAGGAAAAAGCGCAGCAGGAGGCGATTATTGATGCCGCCACTTCGCGTCTGCGCCCTATCCTGCTGACGGCGTTTACCACCGTGCTCGGCCTGGCGCCTTTATTACTCGACGTTTTCTTCCAGAGCATGGCGGTCGTTATCATGTTTGGTCTGGGTTTTGCTACTATTCTGACGCTGCTGGTTCTGCCGGTAATCTACGCCTGTTTCCACAATCAGAATATGAAGCGACAACCATGAACAGTACCGGATTAAATATTATTAAAACGCTGGGATGCATGACGGCGGTGACCTTCTTCACCATTTACAACACCTGGGATAGCTATGATTATGACTATCACTGGATCCTCGGGTTTTTGACGTTTATTTCCACTATCGCCACGCCGCTGTTTTTTGTGGTGGCGGGCTATCTGGATTCACAGTCTCGCCACGACTCACAATGGCAGTTGGGCAAAATCAAAAGCGTGGTGATCGTCTTTCTGTTCTGGATGACGGTGTACTATCTCTGGGAGCCCTACCAGCGCGGCTATCTTATCCAGCCGTGGTTTATATTTGCGTTTATCGTCATTTACACCTTTCACCCGGTTATCGAGTGGCTCAGCCAAAGACGCACAGCGTTCTTTGCCGCGGTGTTCACGCTGCTGCTGCTCTCGTATGGTTACGATCTTTTGTCCGCGCTGTACCCGAATGTTCATGCGCTGAGCCTGGCGCCGCAGTACCGCCTGTGGACCTGGCTGCTGTTTTATCTGACCGGTCAGCTCTTCAGCGACCCGCTGGTCGCCGACTGGCTCAGGCGAGAAAAAGTGGTCAAAGGCGCGATGATCGCCATTCCGTTTATTTATCTTTTTACCTGGTTTTACGAGCGGCATTTCTTTTTCGCCCTGTTTAAGGCCGACAGAAATGCGTTCATTCTGACCGGTTCACAAATCTATATTCTGGTGGTTGCGCTGGTTATTGCCGCCAACGGCGTGCGGTTTCGCAAAAACAGCGAGTTTAAAGAGACCCTTCTCGCCACCATTAGCAAAACGATGACCGGCGTCTATATTCTCCACTACTCCGTTTTTCACCTGCTCACCACGTTTATCCCGATTAACTCGCTGGGGACAAAATTAATGCTGATTGTCCTTACGTTTATCACTTCGGTACTGATTTCGATGCTGGCGCTGTCCAATTCGGTGGTCAAAAAAGTGATTACGATTTGACGATCGCCGGTTCAGCTCATGGCCGCCTGCGCATTTAAAAACCGTAGCGCAGCCAGGCAAACAGTACGTTGCCGTTATTATAGGTGCCGGGAATATAGGTGAACTGCACGCTCAGACGGCGGTAGCTGGCGGAGAAGAGCGGCAAAATAATCGGCAGAGGTACGTAGTTGGCAAAGTCATCGCGGGCGGTGATCCCGGCGGTGACGCCAAGACCCAGGCGAAATTCACGACGGCTATCAAGATACCAGCCCTTTTCCCAGCCGTAGCCGACAATCGGCTGCCACTCGTTGTGCGAATCTTTGAACATCATGGCGTAGAGCGAACTCCAGTTGCCCTCCGCGTTATATCTGGAAACGCCGAAACCTCCTCCCCACGGCATTTCATTATAGTTATCCGTTTTCTCTTTATCGTACATAAAGCGGTTGTGCCAGCTGAGAAACGGCAGATATAAATCGTAGTTTTGCGGCTCATTCCAGGTCTGCGAGACGTCGTTTTTCAACCAGCTCCACCAGCCGCTGATGCGCTGCTCGCCATAGACCTTCGTTTCAGCCTGTACCGACAAGGCGAAAATAAACGCTATTCCCCACGCTAGCCGCAGACAACGTCGCATCGTTTTATCCTTAAAGAAAGTCGCCCGGTGTTCATTCAGTTTGGGAACAAAAAACAGGCTTTGCAAATATCAACCAACAAATTTTCTGCACCGTCCCGGGCTAATTGCAAGTCCAGTTAAACGCCCGTTTCAGGACAGAGAGCGCCGCCGCGGTGATTTCATTTCCTTGCTGCTGGGATTATGATGGCGCTAATTATTCTTTCTGCCCGCAGTGATTGAGAAATAGATGGACTTCATCAGCATTATTATGTCGGCGGGGAAAACCTCCGTCGATGTGGCGCTTTATACGCTGTTGCCAATCATGGTCGTCATGCTCATCGTGATGAAATATCTTGAGGTCCGCGGGGTACTGGACGCCATCGTTCGCTGGCTCGCCCCGCTGCTTAAGCCGTTCGGCTTAACCGGGATGAGCGCTTTTGCCCTGATTCAAATGAATTTTGTCAGCTTCGCCGCCCCGCTGGCGACCCTCGCGATTATGGATAAACGCGGCGCTTCGGACCGGCATATGGCCGCCACGCTGGCGATGCTTTTCGCCATGGGTCAAGGCAACGTTTTCTACCCGTTAACGCCCTTCGGCCTGCACTGGCTGGCCTCAATCATCATTTCGATTGTCGGCGGGCTGTGCGCCGCCGCGGTCACCTGGCATATCGCCGGCCGCAGGCTATCGATGGTTGAAAACGTGCGGGCCGACGCGCTGCCTGAGGCGGAGCAAAATAGCCAGGGGATTATCGCCGTTATCAACAGCGCCGGTGCCGACGCCATCCGCCTGGCCCTCGGCGCGGTGCCCATGCTGATCCTGTCGCTGGCCATCGTCGGATTTATGCAGGCGGCAGGCCTGATTGAGATGCTTCAGCGCCTGCTGCTGCCGCTGCTGCTGTGGCTGAATATTCCGGTTAACTTCGTGCTGCCGGCGCTGGTCAAATGCGTTGCCGGCGGTACGGCCTATTTCGGCGTGGTCTCCGAGCTCGTCCAGCAGGGTAAAGCGACCGTAAGCCAGATCAACGCCTCGGCGGGCCTGCTAGTGCAAACGTTCGATCTTCCCGGCATCGGCATCTTTCTGGGCGTCAGCTCGCGCTTCGTACGCCTGTTCCGCTTCGCCGCGATTGGCGCTATCGCCGGGATCGCCATCCGCACCGTGATGCACCTCACGCTATTCTGAGGCCGCCTCCTGCGAACGGAGACAGGCAGCGATATCCGCCTGCTCGCTACAGGCGATATGATGGTTAATGCGCGCCATCATCCACGGGAAAAACGGGTTGGACGTGACGCGCATCAGCGTATCCAGCCCGACGCTCAGGGTTGAGGTTTCCCCGCGCAACGAGATCGTGCCGATGCTGATCCCGTAGCGATTTTTCTCCGCCGGTTCGCGGCCATAGAGCGAGTCGGTCAGCGGGAACGGCACCGCCACGTGCGATAGCGAATACATATCCTGCGGCCAGGCGATATTCAGCGGCGTCACGGTTTCGCTTCGCATCCCGGCAAGCGTGGTGCGAGCCACCGTCTCGTAGGTGTCGGGCGCGGCGTTGGTAATCACCGTGGTGCCGTAGGGCCGAGGCGCCGGCGGCAATAACGTATTCACCGCCGAATAGAGCGAGGGACGAAATAGCGCGCGCAAATTCGCCGCCTGGTTAATGTCGAAAATCACCAGTTCGCTACCGTTATCCGGCAGATAACGATAGAGCGAATCCACCACCGCCCGGGTGCTCACCGTTGAATCCATCACCGACTGAAAAGTTAACACCGGCGCCAGTTCAGAAAGCCGCTGACGCTGCGCTTCCTGCACGATTTGCTGCTGCAGCGCCTGCGACAACAGCCATGACTGCCTTGCCGCCTTCACCGGGAACGAATTGTATTTATAGGGATTAAACTCCGGGACGACGTTCAGCCACGCCGCGCGGGCGAAAGCCGGAAATACAGAAGGTAAACCGGCCAGCCCGGCAAAACGCGCAAACGCGGTAACGCCAATCATCGGCGACAGCAGGATGACCTGCTGCGGCCGGCGCAGCGACTTATCTTCCAGGCTATCGAGGGCGTACTTCAGCGCCAGCGCCCCGCCGTTGGAGTAGCCAACCACGTGCAGCGGCGCGTCATCCCCCGCCAACCGCGTCGCTTCGCGCACCGCAAGCCGGGTTGTCGCTATCCACTCTTCGCGGTCCACCGCGGTGAGCGCGCCGGGGGCGGTACCGTGTCCAGGCAGCCGCGGCGCGACGGCAACAAATCCCAGCTGCTGATAGCGCTGCGCCAGATAATGTACGCTGTAGGGCGAATCCGTCAGGCCGTGCAGCAGCACCGCCGCGCCGCGCGGTTTGCCCTGCGGCAGGAGAATAAAGGAGCGGTTCCAGTCGGGATGAAACTTATCCGGATAGACCAGACTTTGCGCGTAAAAGCGGTTAATGGCCGTTTTTTCATCGTCGCTCAGCGTGTCGGTAATGCTGCTTTTCATATCGCGGAAAATCGCCGCTTCCCGCGTCTGGTATTCGGCAAAAGTGGCGCGGTCAATCTCGCTGGCGCTCATTTCATTCGCCGTCCAGGTATGCCAGCGGTGCAGCGCCGGACCGCGCTGCGATTCGTAAATACGGCCAATAAAAAAGACGATCACGACCACCAGCAGCCCAATGATGGCTTTTTTCGCCACCGAGACTAATCTTAATCCCGACTTATTCAGCAGCCGGGTAAAACGCATCATTGCCATATTTCTGTCCGAATTATCTCTTTAGCTGCCAGGGTGGGCTATTATGCAGAAGGAATCCGATCCTGCGATTCACTTATTAAACATAGACTAAACCAACCGCCTGTTCTTATTGTCAGATGAGGAGCAAACATGAATTATCGCCGGAGTGTAACAGGTCAGGAATAAACAAATGGAATGGTGGATTAAGAAACTACGCGAGGCCTCGACGTCTACACATACCCACGCGGTTCTGCAAAGCGGCCAACTAACCATCATTGCGGAACTCACTTCCTGCGGCCGACGTTTACAGGAGGGCGATAAGCTGACGCCGTTGGCTAACGCGCTGTACTGCATTAACGACAATAAGTCGATCACCCTAAAAGTGCTCAACGCCACGCATTTCAGCGCTGAACGCTGGGGCGCCATCGCGAATATCACCGCGCATTAATCGACATCCCCCAGCATCAACTGGTTCTAATCTCAGTACTTTCTCAACTAAGCGGGTTAAATTGTCCTGCGCCTTTTTCAGTCTGTGACATACTAAGCAAAACGTCAGCAGAGCAGAAACAAGGAGTACGTCATGAATCAGAAAGCCGCCAGGCTGACCCCAGAACAGGCGCTTACGCAGCTCGAAGCGCTCTATGAAAAATCGGTCAATGCGCTGCGTAAAGCCCTCGGCGATTATATTCACCATAATATCCTCCCCGAGAATAGCGCCCGTGCGGAAGGACTGTTCGTTTACCCGCAGCTGTCGGTATCGTGGGACGGAGCGGAACATAAAGCGTTAAAAACCCGGGCCTGGGGTCGCTTCACCCATAGCGGTTGCTATACCACCACCATCACCAACCCTAAACTGTTTCGCGCCTATCTGCTGGAGCAGCTCACCATGCTGTATCAGGATTACGATGCCGCGATTACCGTCGGGCTGTCGCAACATGAGATCCCCTATCCGTACGTTATTGATGGCTCTGAACTCACGCTCGATCGCTCAATGAGCGCCGGCCTGACGCGTTTTTTCCCCACCACCGAGCTGTCGCAAATTGGCGATGAAACCGCCGATGGCCTGTTTCATTCGACGGAATACTATCCACTTTCCCACTTCGACGCCCGCCGCGTCGATTTCTCGCTGGCGCGCCTGCGCCACTATACCGGCACGCCGGTTGACCATTTCCAGCCGTATATGCTGTTTACCAACTACACCCGCTACGTCGATGAGTTCGTGCGCTGGGGCTGTAGCCAAATTCTCGATCCCGAGAGTCCCTATATCGCCCTCTCCTGCGCGGGCGGGATCTGGATAACGGCGGACACGGAGGCGCCGGAGGAAGCGATTTCCGATCTGGCGTGGAAAAAGCATCAGATGCCCGCCTGGCACCTGATAACCAAAGACGGACAGGGGATCACGCTGATTAATATTGGCGTCGGCCCGGCAAATGCCAAAAATATCTGCGACCATCTGGCGGTGCTGCGTCCGGACGTCTGGCTGATGATTGGCCACTGCGGCGGCCTGCGTGAAAGCCAGAATATCGGCGACTACGTGCTGGCCCATGCCTATCTGCGCGACGACCACGTGCTGGATGCGGTGCTGCCGCCGGATATCCCTATTCCGAGCATCGCCGAAGTTCAGCGCGCGCTCTACGACGCCACGAAGCAGGTCAGCGGCATGCCGGGCGAAGAGGTAAAACAGCGGCTGCGTACCGGAACGGTGGTCACCACCGACGATCGCAACTGGGAGCTGCGCTACTCGGCCTCAGCGCTGCGCTTTAACCTCAGCCGCGCGGTGGCTATCGATATGGAAAGCGCAACCATTGCCGCCCAGGGCTATCGCTTCCGCGTCCCCTACGGCACCCTGCTGTGCGTCTCCGACAAACCGCTGCACGGCGAGATTAAGCTGCCGGGCCAGGCTAACCGATTCTATGAAGGGGCCATTTCCGAACATTTGCAGATTGGTATTCGGGCGATTGACCTGCTGCGCGCCGAAGGCGACCACATGCATTCGCGCAAGCTGAGAACCTTCAACGAACCGCCGTTCCGCTAAGCGCTGATATCATACGAGCAGAATACACTCAGTCCGGATCGCGTGAAATATTTACGCGGCCACCAGCCGGACTGAGCGTTATAAAATAAAGCGTTTATTTTTGTTAGGGGTAAAAAATTCTCAGAGCACATCCATACGTGTATATCCGCACAATATTATTCCCACTATGAAAATCAACAAATAAACATTTTATTAACATGTCAGTATCATTTTCCCTGTGGTCATAAAACGCCCAGCCGAGGGCTGATTAATACTTGAACTAAGTCTCGTAACCTATTAAATTAATTACATAAATTCACATAGGACAAAAAAGCGGCACAAAATAGCCAGCGCCAGAGAGAGATCAAAATAATTAAAGAGTTACCTATGGGCGCTACTCTACTCTGGAATCATCCTTTAATAGCGACAGGTTGTTTGCAACAAATACCTTGTTACTAAATTACCAGAGATGAAATTGCGCATGTCGACAGTAGGCAACCATGAATATGCTTATCTATCGCGATCGGCAATGTACTATTTTCGTAAAAGTATGGAAGACAGCTTTATGAAATTAACCATAGGGAATATCCGCCTGTTTATTTTATTAGCAACTCTTTTTTTCTGGACTGCCGCGATCGGGCTAATTTCCCTTATTGTATCCTGGTTTTAAGACCCTGACGGTGCGCCGGGAATGTTCTTGTGCCCCGGCGTTGCCACCATCGTGGCTATGGAATAGGAAAGCAAAAAGCCCGCTTAAGTTTCCTTAAGCGGGCTTCTTAAATATGGCTCCTCTGACTGGGATCGCCTTTGCCAGTAACTGGCTAATATAAAAGATAATTAAAAAGTCTCTT
>NZ_VOJB01000058.1:0-8559 GCF_007910085.1 Klebsiella sp. ME-303
CGGTCAAACCATTGTTGCCAAGCATAACTACCGGCTTGAGCGGATGTGCCAGACCTTTCAGGTGCTGTTTTTGTTTAGTACTCAGATTCATCGTATTTTTTTGCTTACGTTGGGATTGAAAACGGTTCATTCTACCGCCATCTCCCATATATCGCCAAACTACCGCGTCGATTTTTACGTCGCGAAGTACGATGAACCCGAAATGGGAATGTTAAATGACAGGTAAAAAGCGTTCTGCCAGCTCAAGTCGTTGGCTTCAGGAACACTTTAGCGATAAATATGTTCAGCAGGCACAGAAAAAGGGGTTACGTTCCCGTGCCTGGTTTAAACTTGATGAAATACAGCAAAGTGACAAGATTTTTAAACCGGGGATGACGATAGTTGACCTCGGCGCTGCACCCGGTGGCTGGTCGCAATACGCGGTTACGCAGATCGGTAACAGCGGCCGCATCATTGCTTGCGATCTTTTACCTATGGATCCAATCGTTGGTGTGGACTTCCTTCAGGGCGACTTTCGTGATGAATTAGTCCTGAAAGCGTTACTTGAGCGTGTAGGTGACAGTAAAGTACAAGTTGTCATGTCCGATATGGCGCCAAATATGTGTGGAACACCGGCGGTGGATATTCCCCGGGCCATGTATCTGGTGGAACTGGCGCTTGGAATGGCTCGTGATGTATTAGCGCCAGGTGGTAGTTTTGTAGTGAAGGTGTTCCAGGGCGAAGGCTTCGATGAGTATCTAAGAGAGATTCGCTCCCTGTTTACGAAGGTCAAAGTTCGTAAGCCGGACTCTTCTCGCGCCCGTTCGCGTGAAGTGTATATTGTAGCGACCGGGCGTAAACCATAACCGGCAGATTTCAAACGAAAGTTTGAAAGACGCTGGATATAGAGTATCCTGACGCTGTTTTTAACACAGTTGTAATATGAGGTTAATCCCTTGAGTGACATGGCGAAAAACCTAATACTCTGGCTGGTCATTGCCGTTGTGCTGATGTCAGTATTCCAGAGCTTTGGGCCCAGCGAGTCGAATGGCCGCAAGGTGGATTATTCTACCTTCCTGCAGGAGGTCAATCAGGACCAGGTTCGCGAAGCGCGTATCAACGGACGTGAGATAAACGTTACCAAGAAAGATAGTAACCGTTACACGACCTACATCCCGGTGAACGATCCTAAGCTGCTTGATAACCTTCTGACTAAAAACGTCAAGGTGGTAGGTGAGCCGCCAGAAGAGCCGAGCCTGCTGGCTTCTATCTTCATCTCCTGGTTCCCGATGCTGCTTCTTATTGGCGTCTGGATCTTCTTTATGCGCCAGATGCAGGGCGGCGGTGGCAAAGGCGCCATGTCGTTCGGTAAGAGCAAGGCGCGTATGCTGACGGAAGACCAGATCAAAACCACTTTCGCCGACGTCGCCGGTTGTGACGAAGCGAAAGAAGAAGTTGGTGAACTGGTTGAATACCTGCGCGAGCCGAGCCGTTTCCAGAAGCTGGGCGGTAAAATCCCGAAAGGCGTCCTGATGGTCGGCCCTCCGGGCACCGGTAAAACCTTGCTGGCAAAAGCCATCGCGGGTGAAGCAAAGGTGCCGTTCTTTACGATTTCCGGTTCTGACTTCGTTGAAATGTTCGTCGGTGTGGGTGCATCCCGCGTGCGCGACATGTTTGAACAAGCCAAGAAAGCGGCTCCGTGCATCATCTTTATCGATGAAATCGACGCCGTGGGCCGTCAGCGTGGCGCTGGCCTGGGCGGTGGTCACGATGAACGTGAGCAGACGCTGAACCAGATGCTGGTTGAGATGGACGGCTTCGAGGGTAACGAAGGTATCATCGTTATCGCGGCAACCAACCGTCCGGACGTTCTTGACCCTGCGCTGCTGCGTCCAGGCCGCTTTGACCGTCAGGTTGTGGTCGGTCTGCCGGATGTCCGCGGTCGCGAACAGATTCTGAAAGTGCATATGCGTCGCGTACCGCTGGCGCCGGATATCGACGCGGCAATTATCGCCCGCGGTACGCCTGGCTTCTCCGGTGCTGACCTGGCAAACCTGGTGAACGAAGCTGCGCTGTTTGCCGCTCGTGGCAACAAGCGCGTTGTATCGATGGTTGAATTCGAGAAAGCGAAAGACAAAATCATGATGGGTGCGGAACGTCGCTCCATGGTGATGACGGAAGCGCAGAAAGAGTCCACCGCGTATCACGAAGCCGGTCACGCAATTATTGGTCGCCTGGTGCCGGAACACGATCCGGTGCACAAAGTGACGATTATTCCGCGCGGTCGCGCGCTGGGTGTCACCTTCTTCCTGCCTGAAGGCGACGCGATTAGCGCCAGCCGTCAGAAGCTGGAAAGCCAGATTTCTACTCTTTACGGCGGTCGTCTGGCGGAAGAGATTATCTACGGCGTAGAGCATGTTTCTACCGGTGCGTCGAACGACATTAAAGTCGCGACCAACCTGGCGCGTAACATGGTGACCCAGTGGGGCTTCTCTGACAAACTCGGCCCGCTGCTGTATGCCGAAGAAGAAGGTGAAGTATTCCTTGGCCGCAGCGTTGCGAAAGCGAAGCATATGTCCGATGAAACGGCGCGTATCATCGACCAGGAAGTGAAGTCACTGATTGAGCGTAACTACAATCGTGCACGCCAGCTTCTGAACGATAATATGGACATCCTGCACGCGATGAAAGATGCGCTCATGAAATATGAGACCATCGACGCCCCGCAGATTGATGACCTGATGGCTCGCCGCGATGTTCGCCCGCCAGCTGGCTGGGAAGAACCGGGCTCGTCCAACAATTCTGACAACAATGGCACGCCTCGTGCGCCGCGTCCGGTCGATGAACCGCGTACGCCAAACCCGGGTAATACGATGTCAGAACAGCTGGGCGACAAATAAGTTAGCCGTTATTGATGCTGTTGTACTTTTCTAAAACCCCTGAGCGTTTGCTCCGGGGTTTTTCTTTTTCAATCTTTCTCTGACTCAGGGATTTAGCGATGAAACTTGTAGCCCAGGGCTCAACCCTCGATCTCTCTCACCCACATGTGATGGGTATTCTTAACGTTACCCCGGATTCGTTCTCTGATGGCGGGACCCACAACACGCTGGTCGAAGCCGTGAAGCATGCCAATCTGATGATCAATGCCGGGGCGACTATCATTGATATCGGTGGGGAATCGACGCGTCCGGGGGCGGCAGATGTCAGCGTCGAGGAAGAGCTGGCGCGAGTCATTCCGACGGTAGAAGCGATTGCCCAGCGCTTTGAAGTCTGGATTTCCGTTGATACCTCAAAGCCGGAGGTGATCCGCGAGTCAGCGCGTGTTGGCGCGCATATCATCAATGATATCCGCTCGCTGACCGAACCGGGAGCGCTGGAGGCGGCGGCTGAAACGGGCTTGCCGGTGTGCCTGATGCATATGCAGGGTCAGCCGAAGACAATGCAGGATGCCCCGAAGTACGCGGACGTGTTTGCTGACGTTGAGCGCTTTTTTATCGAACATATTGTGCGCTGCGAACGGGCCGGTATCGCAAAAGATAAATTGTTGCTCGACCCGGGATTTGGTTTCGGTAAAAATCTTTCTCATAATTATGAACTGCTTGCCCGACTTGGAGAGTTCCATCATTTTGGTCTTCCGCTGCTGGTAGGCATGTCACGTAAGTCGATGGTAGGTCAGTTGCTGAATGTCGGGCCGACGGAACGCCTGAATGGCAGCCTGGCTTGCGCAGTCATTGCTGCAATGCAGGGCGCGCAGATTATTCGCGTCCATGATGTCAAAGAAACGGTAGAAGCGCTGCGCGTGGTGGAAGCTACCCTGGCCGCTAAGGAAAATAAACGTTATGAGTAACCGCAAATATTTTGGTACGGATGGTATTCGTGGCCGCGTAGGCGATGCGCCAATAACGCCAGAATTTGTATTAAAGCTGGGCTGGGCGGCGGGTAAGGTGCTTGCACGCCACGGTTCACGGAAGATTATTATTGGTAAAGATACCCGTATTTCAGGGTATATGCTGGAGTCCGCGCTGGAGGCTGGACTGGCCGCCGCGGGATTATCCGCTTCTTTTACCGGCCCGATGCCAACGCCGGCAATTGCCTATCTGACGCGCACCTTCCGCGCGGAAGCCGGGATTGTGATTTCCGCTTCACATAATCCGTTTTATGACAACGGCATCAAATTCTTCTCTATCGAAGGTACCAAGCTTCCGGATGAGGTAGAAGAAGCCATTGAAGCCGAAATGGAAAAAGAGCTGACCTGCGTGGATTCCGCCGAGCTGGGTAAAGCCAGTCGTATCGTCGACGCCGCCGGTCGCTATATCGAGTTTTGCAAAGGCACCTTTCCGAACGAGCTGAGCCTCAATGCTTTGAAGGTGGTAGTCGATTGCGCTCACGGGGCGACTTATCATATTGCGCCGAATGTTTTCCGCGAGCTGGGCGCTCAGGTTATAGCGATGGGCTGTGAGCCTGATGGCCTCAACATCAATGAAGAGGTCGGGGCGACGGACGTTCGTGCTCTGCAGGCGCGCGTGCTGGCGGAGAAAGCCGACCTGGGTATTGCCTACGATGGCGATGGCGATCGGGTCATCATGGTGGACCACGAAGGCAACAAAGTCGACGGTGACCAGATCCTCTATATCATTGCCCGTGAGGGGCTACGCCAGGGGCAGCTGCGGGGCGGCGCCGTCGGGACGCTCATGAGCAATATGGGCCTTGAACTGGCGCTCAAACAGCTGGGCATTCCTTTCGTTCGCGCGAAGGTGGGCGACCGCTATGTGCTGGAGAAGCTGCAGGAGAAAGGCTGGCGCATTGGCGCAGAAAACTCCGGTCATGTGATCTTACTGGATAAAACCACGACGGGGGATGGGATTGTCGCCAGCCTGCAGGTGGTGGCGGCGATGGTGCGTAACCATATGAGCCTGCACGACCTGTGCAGCGGAATGAAAATGTTCCCGCAGCTTCTGGTTAACGTTCGCTTTACTGAAGGTAGCGGTAACCCGCTGGAACATGAGCACGTAAAAGCGGTAACGGCTGAAGTGGAAGCGGCGCTGGGCAATCGGGGGCGCGTACTGCTGCGTAAATCAGGCACAGAGCCGCTGATTCGCGTTATGGTGGAAGGTGAGCACGAAGAGCAGGTGCACGAATTTGCCCACCGTATCGCCGATGCCGTAAAAAGCGTTTAATTTCTCTTGCTAAGTGATTAAAAAGGCGACGCTTGCCGCCTTTTTAATCGACAAAAAATCGCTTTTTGCTGTTTTTTTCCGCACTTGATACAATGCGCTGAAATTGCCCTTGCGAAGGTCATTCGCTTTGGTTAGTATTCACACCCGCTTCAGTGGGAAACGTTAAAACGTCCCGCTTTATTGGTCGAAGCACTTGGTATGCGGCAAATCCGCAAGGAACAGGTTGATTATGTACGAAGCTCTTTTAGTTGTTTTCCTTATTGTGGCAATTGGCCTTGTGGGTCTGATTATGCTGCAGCAAGGTAAAGGCGCTGATATGGGAGCCTCCTTCGGAGCAGGCGCTTCCGGCACTCTGTTTGGATCCAGCGGTTCTGGTAACTTCATGACCCGTATGACTGGTATCCTGGCTGCGCTGTTCTTCATCATCAGTCTGGCGCTGGGCAATATCAACAGCAACAAGACCAATAAAGGAAGTGAGTGGGATAATCTGAGCGCGCCGAAAACTGAGCAAACTCAGCCGACCGCGCCGGCGCAGCCGAGCAGCGACATCCCGCACTGATAAGCAGTATCCGTACCGAGGTGGTGGAATTGGTAGACACGCTACCTTGAGGTGGTAGTGCCCTAACGGGCTTGTGGGTTCGAGTCCCATCCTCGGTACCAATTTCCTGAAGAAAGACGCTGAAAAGCGTCTTTTTTTTCGTCCCCAAAAAGTTGAGCAGCAGCATTAGCGGCAGATATGTCCGGTTGGGTTCGGGATTTTTCTGCATAAAAAAGGCCGCGTTAGCGGCCTTTGCGAATTTCTCTGCAGCGTTACTTCGCTTTATTTTCCAGGTTTTCCACCTGCGGCAGGCCAGTGGCGGAAGACGCGGTCAGCAGTCCGGACTGCGCGTAGCCAAACAGCTTATCGCGAGTATCGGTGATATCCAGGTTGCGCATCGTCAGCTGGCCGATACGATCCTCAGCGGAGAACATCGAGTCACCTTTTTCCATCGTCAGACGCTCTGCTTTATAGGTCAGATTATCAGAGACGGTATTCAGGATGGAGTAGTCGTTGCCGCGACGCAGTTCAAGCGTCACTTCGCCGGTAATTTGGCTTGCTACCCAGCGCTGCAGGCCGTCGCGCAGCATCAGCGCCTGGGAATCGAACCAACGCCCTTGATACAGCAGCCGACCCAGCTGACGACCGTGCGCGTGGTATTGCTCAATGGTATCTTCGTTATGAATACCGGTCAGCAGACGCTCATAGGCAATATGCAGCAGCGCCATTCCCGGGGCTTCATAGATGCCGCGGCTCTTCGCTTC
Organism: Klebsiella sp. ME-303; assembly: GCF_007910085.1. NCBI lineage: Bacteria > Pseudomonadati > Pseudomonadota > Gammaproteobacteria > Enterobacterales > Enterobacteriaceae > Klebsiella > Klebsiella sp. ME-303. Next base: position 6,459 of record NZ_VOJB01000058.1, read on the forward strand.
GATGATACGATTTTCGATCTGATCGCTCATACCCAGACCATGGCGTCCGCCGATGCGGTTAGCCTCCAGCATCAGTTCAACGTCATCGCTAAAGGTCTGTCCGTTCAGCGCAACCGGATGGCCCTGTTCAAAGCGAACGGTGACTTCTTCCGCAGGGATTTTGACGCTTTCATCCCAGAACTTGACGCCCATAATCGGGTTCACAATCTTGACGCTGGAGTTCAGGAATTCAAGATCTTTAGCTTCGTGCGTCGCGCCCAGCATATTGGAGTCGGTTGAGTAGGCTTTTTCAACTGACATTTTATAGTCAAACCCGCAGGAGATCATAAACTCTGACATCTCCTGGCGGCCGCCTAACTCGTCGATAAAGTCGCTATCCAGCCACGGTTTGTAAATTTTCAGCTCAGCGTTGGTCAGCAGGCCGTAACGATAGAAACGTTCGATATCGTTGCCTTTATAGGTACTCCCGTCGCCCCAGATGTTAACACCGTCTTCCTTCATTGCGGCGACCAGCATGGTACCGGTCACTGCGCGGCCCAGCGGCGTGGTATTAAAGTAGGTCAACCCGCCGGTGGTGTTATGAAATGCGCCGCACTGGATCGCGGCAATGCCTTCCGCAACCAGCTGCTTACGGCAGTCGATCAGACGAGCCCCTTCAGCACCATACTCTTTGGCACGACGAGGAATGGTCTCGTAATCGTCTTCGTCTGGCTGTCCCAGATTGGCGGTATATGCATAAGGGACTGCTCCCTTTTTACGCATCCACAGCAGCGCGGCGCTGGTATCCAGCCCACCAGAAAAAGCAATACCAATACGTTGGCCAACCGGGAGATGCTTGAGAATCGTCGTCATAAAATAAAACCCTGCTAGATAGACTGTGGTGAGTTTGACTCAACAATCTTTATTGCATGTTTATGCATTAATTGTGAGTTTTCATTTAATCATCTTTTGCTGGCGACAGGAAGAGGCTGAGCCGCTTTTTGCCAAAAAACCCAGAAATACCAGCATGAACCGAAACCTGGCAATGTGAAATTCATGTTGACAAAATATATGAAGTATCAATACAATTCACTACGATTTTATGTCCCGTCTCTCGGTACCAAATCCCAGCAGTATTTGCGTCTTTTACTCAAAACGAGTAAAATATGCCACGTTTCAGGCGCGGGGTGGAGCAGCCTGGTAGCTCGTCGGGCTCATAACCCGAAGGTCGTCGGTTCAAATCCGGCCCCCGCAACCACTTTCCCATTAAGTACTTTTTCAAATATACTGTGAGGACCGGGTCCTTCGTAGACGAATTTGAAAGAATTCTTCTGGAAAGTGTTCCAGATCGCAGTTGCGATCTCAGGGTTCAGTTATCTAAAGCCCCGATTTATCGGGGTTTTTTGTTATCTGACTTCAGAATAACTGGGCTATACGCCCTTTTTTTATGTCTTGGGGGTGGGTTTGTCCACATTAGAGCANTAGGTGTCCTTCGTAGCCGAATTTGAAAGAATTCTTGCGGAAGGTGTTCCAGATCGCCATGGCGATCTCAGGGTTCAGTTATCTAAAGCCCCGATTTATCGGGGTTTTTTGTTATCTGACTTCAGAATAACTGGGCTATACGCCCTTTTTTTATGTCTTGGGGGTGGGTTTGTCCACATTAGAGCAAAAATTAACAGAGATGCTCACAGCGCCAGTTGAAGCGCTTGGCTTTGAGCTGGTCGGCATCGAATTTATTCGCGGTCGCACGTCCACACTGCGCATCTATATTGATAGTGAAGATGGCATCAATGTTGATGATTGTGCTGATGTGAGCCACCAGGTCAGTGCTGTTATGGACGTAGAAGACCCGATTACAGTCGCTTATAACCTGGAAGTTTCTTCTCCAGGTCTCGATCGTCCTATGTTTACCGCCGAGCACTATGAGCGTTTCATCGGCGAAGAAGTTTCGCTGGTTTTGCGCATGGCGGTACAGAACCGACGCAAATGGCAGGGCCTTATCAAAGCGGTAGACGGTGAGATGATCACGGTAACCGTCGAAGGCAAAGATGAAGTGTTCGCGCTGAGTAACATCCAGAAGGCGAACCTGGTTCCCCACTTTTAACAGTCTGGATTGAGGTGA
>NZ_VOJB01000058.1:8672-24596 GCF_007910085.1 Klebsiella sp. ME-303
GGCGCTGCCGCGTGAGAAAATTTTCGAAGCGTTGGAAAGTGCGCTAGCAACGGCTACCAAGAAAAAATATGAGCAAGAGATCGACGTTCGCGTAGAAATCGATCGTAAAAGCGGTGATTTCGACACATTCCGTCGCTGGCTGGTTGTTGAAGAAGTGACCCAGCCGACTCGCGAAATCACGCTGGAAGCTGCGCGTTTCGAAGATGAAAGCATGAATCCTGGCGATTACGTCGAAGACCAGATTGAATCTGTCACCTTTGACCGTATCACTACGCAGACCGCGAAGCAGGTTATCGTACAAAAAGTACGTGAAGCCGAACGCGCAATGGTCGTCGATCAGTTCCGTGAGCACGAAGGTGAAATCATCACGGGCGTAGTGAAGAAAGTGAACCGCGACAATATTACGCTGGATCTGGGCAACAACGCTGAAGCCGTGATCCTGCGCGAAGATATGCTGCCGCGTGAGAACTTCCGTCCGGGTGACCGTATCCGTGGCGTACTGTACGCAGTTCGTCCGGAAGCGCGCGGCGCGCAGCTGTTCGTGACTCGCTCCAAGCCGGAAATGCTGGTTGAACTGTTCCGCATTGAAGTGCCGGAAATCGGTGAAGAAGTTCTCGAAATTAAAGCGGCGGCTCGCGATCCTGGCTCTCGTGCCAAAATCGCGGTTAAAACCAACGACAAGCGCATCGATCCGGTTGGCGCCTGCGTCGGTATGCGCGGCGCGCGCGTTCAGGCAGTCTCGACTGAACTGGGCGGCGAGCGTATTGATATCGTGCTGTGGGACGATAACCCGGCGCAGTTCGTGATTAACGCCATGGCTCCGGCTGACGTCGCATCTATCGTGGTAGATGAAGACAAGCACACCATGGATATCGCAGTAGAAGCGGGCAACCTGGCGCAGGCCATTGGCCGTAACGGTCAGAACGTCCGTCTGGCGTCTCAGCTGAGCGGCTGGGAACTCAACGTCATGACCGTTGATGACCTCCAGGCTAAGCATCAGGCTGAAGCCCATGCAGCGATTGATACCTTCACTAAATATCTTGATATCGATGAAGATTTCGCCACGCTGCTGGTTGAAGAAGGTTTCGCCACTCTGGAAGAGCTGGCCTATGTGCCAATGAAAGAACTGCTGGAAATTGACGGTCTGGATGAAGCGACCGTTGAAGCACTTCGTGAGCGGGCGAAAAACGCGCTGACCACGCTGGCGCTGGCCAAAGAAGAGAGCCTGGGTGACAGCAAACCTGCCGACGATCTGTTGAATCTGGAAGGTTTGGATCGCGCTCTGGCATTCACCCTGGCCGCCCGTGGTGTTTGTACGCTGGAAGATCTCGCCGAGCAGGGCATTGATGATCTGGCTGATATCGAAGGCTTGACCGACGAGAAAGCCGGAGAACTTATCATGGCCGCTCGTAATATTTGTTGGTTCGGCGACGAAGCGTAATAAACTGTAGCAGGAAGGAACAGCATGACAGATGTGACCATTAAAGCGCTGGCCTCAGAGATTCAGACCTCTGTGGATCGCCTGATACAGCAATTTGCTGATGCAGGGATCCGCAAATCGGCTGATGATTCTGTGACCGCGCAAGAGAAGCAAACCTTGTTGACGCACCTGAACCGTGAACACGGCTCAGCGCCCGACAAGCTGACGCTGCAGCGCAAAACGCGCAGCACGTTAAATATTCCGGGTACCGGTGGAAAGAGTAAGTCGGTACAAATCGAAGTCCGCAAGAAACGCACCTTTGTGAAACGCGATCCGCAAGAGGCCGAACGCCTTGCCGCGGAAGAGCAGGCGCAGCGTGAAGCGGAAGAGCAAGCCCGTCGTGAGGCAGAAGAAGCTGCCAAACGCGAGGCGCAATTAAAAGCTGAACGTGAGGCCGCAGAACAAGCGAAACGTGAACTCGCCGATAAAGCGAAACGTGAAGCCGCGGAAAAAGACAAAGTGAGCAATCAACAAACCGACGATATGACCAAAACCGCCCAGGCTGAAAAGCAACGCCGCGAAAACGAAGCTGCGGAGCTGAAGCGCAAATCGGAAGAAGAAGCACGCCGCAAACTTGAAGAAGAAGCGCGCCGTGTAGCGGAAGAAGCACGCCGTATGGCTCAAGAAAATGAAAAGAACTGGACTGAAGCGCCAGAAACCCCTGAAGAGACCACTGACTATCACGTAACGACTTCTCAGCATGCACGTCAGGCTGAAGACGATAACGATCGTGAAGTTGAAGGCGGTCGCGGCCGTGGACGTAATGCGAAAGCGGCGCGTCCGGCTAAGAAAGGCAACAAACACGCTGAATCGAAAGCCGATCGTGAAGAAGCCCGTGCGGCCGTTCGCGGCGGTAAAGGTGGCAAGCATCGTAAAGGTTCTGCTCTGCAGCAAGGCTTCCAGAAGCCGGCTCAGGCGGTTAACCGTGATGTTATCATCGGCGAAACCATCACCGTTGGCGATCTGGCCAACAAGATGGCCGTCAAAGGTTCTCAGGTCATCAAAGCGATGATGAAGCTGGGCGCCATGGCGACGATTAACCAGGTCATCGACCAGGAAACCGCACAGCTGGTTGCCGAAGAGATGGGCCACAAAGTTATCCTGCGTCGTGAAAACGAGCTGGAAGAAGCGGTAATGAGCGACCGTGACACCGGCGCTGCGGCTGAACCGCGCGCACCGGTTGTGACCATCATGGGTCACGTTGACCACGGTAAAACCTCTCTGCTGGACTACATTCGTTCAACGAAAGTGGCTTCTGGCGAAGCGGGCGGCATTACCCAGCACATTGGTGCGTACCACGTCGAAACCGACAACGGCATGATCACCTTCCTGGATACCCCGGGCCACGCCGCGTTTACCTCTATGCGTGCTCGTGGTGCGCAGGCGACGGATATCGTGGTTCTGGTTGTGGCGGCAGACGACGGCGTAATGCCGCAGACCATCGAAGCTATCCAGCACGCGAAAGCGGCGGGTGTGCCGGTCGTGGTTGCGGTGAACAAAATCGATAAGCCGGAAGCGGATCCGGATCGCGTTAAAAACGAGCTTTCCCAGTACGGCATTCTGCCGGAAGAGTGGGGCGGTGAAAGCCAGTTCGTCCACGTGTCCGCTAAAGCGGGTACCGGCATCGACGAACTGCTGGACGCAATCCTGCTGCAGGCTGAAGTTCTGGAGCTGAAAGCGGTTCGTAAAGGTATGGCGAGCGGCGCGGTTATCGAATCCTTCCTCGATAAAGGTCGTGGTCCGGTTGCCACCGTTCTGGTACGCGAAGGTACGCTGCATAAAGGCGACATCGTTCTGTGCGGTTTCGAATACGGTCGCGTTCGTGCGATGCGTAACGAACTGGGTCAGGAAGTGCTGGAAGCGGGTCCGTCCATTCCGGTGGAAATCCTTGGCCTGTCAGGCGTACCGGCTGCCGGTGACGAAGTGACCGTCGTTCGTGACGAGAAAAAAGCACGTGAAGTTGCGCTGTATCGTCAGGGTAAATTCCGTGAAGTTAAACTGGCTCGTCAGCAGAAATCTAAGCTTGAGAACATGTTCGCTAACATGACCGAAGGCGAAGTTCACGAAGTGAACATCGTCCTCAAAGCGGACGTGCAGGGCTCAGTGGAAGCGATCTCCGACTCCTTGCTAAAACTGTCTACCGACGAAGTGAAAGTGAAGATTATCGGTTCCGGCGTAGGTGGTATCACCGAAACCGACGCGACCCTGGCGGCCGCATCCAACGCGATTCTGGTTGGCTTCAACGTACGTGCTGATGCATCCGCACGTAAAGTTATCGACGCGGAAAGCCTGGATCTACGCTACTACTCCGTCATCTACCATCTGATCGACGAAGTGAAAGCAGCGATGAGCGGCATGCTGTCTCCGGAACTGAAACAGCAGATCATTGGTCTGGCTGAAGTCCGTGATGTGTTCAAATCGCCGAAATTCGGCGCCATCGCAGGCTGTATGGTTACCGAAGGTACGATCAAGCGTCATAACCCAATCCGCGTCCTGCGCGACAACGTGGTTATCTATGAAGGCGAGCTGGAATCCCTGCGCCGCTTCAAAGATGACGTTAACGAAGTTCGTAACGGTATGGAGTGTGGTATCGGCGTTAAGAACTACAACGACGTTCGCGTTGGCGATATGATCGAAGTGTTCGAAATCATCGAGATTCAACGTACCATCGATTAATCGTTTAGTAGGCCGGGGAAGCGCAGCGCCACCCGGTTATACAAAATTAAAGGGGGCCGCGTGGCCCCCTTATTTGTCTGGAGAATTTATTATGGCGAAAGAATTTGGTCGCCCGCAGCGCGTGGCCCAGGAGATGCAAAAAGAGATCGCAATCATCCTGCAGCGCGAAATTAAGGACCCGCGTCTGGGCATGATGACGACCGTTTCAGGCGTTGAAATGTCCCGCGACCTGGCCTATGCCAAAGTGTTTGTGACCTTCCTGAACGACAAAGACGAAGCCGCCGTGAAAGCGGGGATCAAGGCTTTACAGGAAGCATCTGGTTTTATCCGCTCGCTGCTGGGCAAAGCGATGCGCCTGCGTATCGTGCCGGAACTGACCTTCTTCTACGACAATTCATTAGTCGAAGGGATGCGCATGTCGAACCTGGTGACCAGCGTGGTAAAACATGACGATGAACGTCGTGTGAACCCGGACGACAGTAAGGAGGACTAATGAGTCGTCCTCGTCGTCGCGGCCGTGACGTGCATGGCGTACTGTTGCTGGATAAACCGCAGGGCGCATCCAGCAACGACGTGCTGCAGAAAGTTAAGCGGCTTTATAATGCTAATCGGGCAGGGCACACCGGGGCGCTGGATCCGCTGGCGACCGGTATGCTGCCGATTTGCCTCGGGGAAGCGACAAAGTTTTCCCAGTATCTGCTCGATTCTGACAAGCGCTACCGCGTCATTGCCAGGCTTGGCCAGCGCACCGATACCTCTGATGCCGATGGCCAGGTGGTGGAGGAGCGTCCGCTGACGTTTAGCCCGGAGCAGCTGGCGGCAGCGCTCGACGGCTTCCGTGGCGAAACCCAGCAGGTACCGTCGATGTATTCGGCGCTGAAATACCAGGGGAAAAAGCTGTACGAATATGCCCGACAGGGGATTGAAGTACCGCGTGAATCCCGGCCGATTACGGTGTACGAGCTGCTGTTTATTCGCCATGAGGGGACGGAGCTTGAGCTGGAGATTCACTGCTCGAAAGGCACCTATATCCGCACGATTATTGATGACTTAGGCGAGAAACTCGGGTGCGGCGCGCACGTCATTTTCCTGCGTCGCCTGGCGGTCAGTAAATATCCCGTCGAACGGATGGTGACGCTGGAGCAGCTGCAGGCGCTGGTCGAACAAGCACATGCGCAGGATATTCCCGCAGCCCAGCTGCTGGACCCGCTGCTGATGCCGATGGACAGTCCGGCTTCGGATTACCCGCTGGTGAATATTCCGGAAACTTCAGCCGTCTACTTTAAAAACGGTAACCCGGTGCGGATATCGGGCGCGCCGCTGCAGGGGCTGGTTCGCGTTACTGAAGGCGCTGAAGAGAAGTTTCTTGGTATGGGTGAGATGGATGATGAAGGCCGCGTGGCGCCTCGTCGTCTGGTGGTTGAATACCCTGTCTGAGCGCTTTCCTTGCGATAAAAGGCTGCTGCGAGTAGAATATCGCCGCTTAACGTTCGCCAACGTGTTTTAACATTTGCGAGCGTTATATCAGGGGTTGCTGAATTAGAGATCGGCACCCTTTCTTTCTTTTAATTTTGGAGTTCGAAAATGTCTCTAAGCGTTGAAGCTAAAGCAAAAATCGTTTCTGAGTTCGGTCGTGGCGAAAACGACAGCGGTTCTACTGAAGTTCAGGTTGCACTGCTGACTGCACAGATCAACCACCTGCAGGGTCACTTTGCAGAGCACAAAAAAGATCACCACAGCCGTCGTGGTCTGCTGCGCATGGTTTCTCAGCGTCGTAAACTGCTCGACTACCTGAAACGTAAAGATGTTGCACGTTACTCTGCTCTGATCGAGCGTCTGGGTCTGCGTCGCTAATTCTGCGAGTTTCAGAAGAAGGGGCCTCACGGCCCCTTTTTTCGACCGGGCGGCAGCAATTCATTAAAAACTCATGTATTGTTGCTATTAATGATCTTCATGCAGAGGTTCGCGCGGCTAATGAGAGGCTTGACTCGCAGGGGCGGGTAAAGGTTGTCATTAGTCGCGAGGATGCAGAAGATCGGGTCATACGATGTCTTATCGTGGATTTGACATCATCTATAGATAAAAGGATAGAATTTTGCTTAATCCGATCGTTCGTAAATTCCAGTACGGCCAACATACCGTAACGCTGGAGACCGGCATGATGGCGCGCCAGGCAACTGCCGCCGTTATGGTTAGCATGGATGACACCGCGGTATTCGTTACCGTTGTGGGCCAGAAAAAAGCGAAGCCAGGCCAGGATTTCTTCCCGCTGACCGTTAACTATCAAGAGCGTACCTACGCTGCAGGTAAAATCCCGGGTGGTTTCTTCCGTCGTGAAGGCCGTCCGAGCGAAGGCGAAACCCTGATCGCGCGTCTGATTGACCGCCCGGTTCGCCCGCTGTTCCCGGAAGGCTTCGTTAACGAAGTTCAGGTTATCGCAACTGTGGTTTCCGTTAACCCGCAGGTTAACCCGGATATCGTCGCGATGATCGGCGCTTCCGCAGCGCTGTCCCTGTCTGGTATTCCGTTCAACGGCCCAATTGGCGCCGCTCGCGTTGGTTATATTAATGACCAGTACGTGCTGAACCCGACCCAGGAAGAGCTGAAGTCCAGCAAACTGGATCTGGTTGTCGCGGGTACCGAAGCCGCAGTACTGATGGTTGAATCCGAAGCTGAACTGCTGAGCGAAGACCAGATGCTGGGCGCGGTCGTGTTTGGTCACGACCAGCAGCAGGTGGTTATTCAGAACATCAACGATCTGGTGAAAGAAGCCGGTAAGCCGCGCTGGGACTGGCAGCCGGAAGTGGTTGATGCGGCGCTGAACGCGCGCGTTGCCGCGCTGGCTGAATCTCGCCTGAGCGATGCTTACCGTATCACCGACAAACAGGAGCGCTATGCTCAGGTTGACGTGATCAAATCTGAAACTATCGCGACCCTGGTTGCGGAAGATGAAGCTCTGGACGCTAACGAACTGGGCGAAATCCTGCACGCAATCGAGAAAAACGTGGTGCGTAGCCGCGTACTGGCCGGTGAGCCGCGTATCGATGGTCGTGAAAAAGATATGATTCGTGGTCTGGACGTTCGTACCGGCGTTCTGCCGCGTACCCACGGTTCCGCACTGTTTACCCGTGGCGAAACTCAGGCGCTGGTTACCGCGACCCTGGGTACCGCACGCGACGCGCAGAACATCGATGAACTGATGGGCGAGCGCACGGACTCCTTCCTGTTCCACTATAACTTCCCTCCGTACTCCGTAGGCGAAACGGGAATGGTCGGTTCTCCGAAGCGTCGTGAAATTGGTCACGGTCGTCTGGCTAAGCGCGGCGTACTGGCCGTGATGCCGACTATCGAAGAGTTCCCGTACACCGTTCGCGTGGTTTCTGAAATCACCGAATCTAACGGCTCCTCCTCCATGGCTTCCGTCTGTGGCGCTTCTCTGGCGCTGATGGACGCAGGCGTGCCGGTGAAAGCCGCCGTTGCGGGTATCGCAATGGGTCTGGTGAAAGAAGGCGACAACTTCGTCGTACTGTCTGACATTCTGGGCGATGAAGATCACCTGGGCGATATGGACTTCAAAGTAGCGGGTTCCCGCGAAGGTATCTCTGCTCTGCAGATGGATATCAAAATTGAAGGTATCACCAAAGAGATCATGCAGGTTGCTCTGAACCAGGCTAAAGGTGCGCGTCTGCACATCCTGGGCGTGATGGAACAGGCGATTAACGCGCCGCGCGGCGATATCTCTGAATTCGCACCGCGTATCCACACGATCAAGATCAGTCCGGACAAAATCAAAGACGTTATCGGTAAGGGCGGTTCCGTTATTCGTGCGCTGACCGAAGAAACCGGCACCACTATCGAAATCGAAGATGACGGTACCGTGAAGATCGCGGCAACCGACGGCGACAAAGCGCAGCACGCGATTCGTCGTATCGAAGAGATCACCGCTGAGATCGAAGTTGGCCGTATCTATAACGGTAAAGTGACCCGTATCGTTGACTTTGGCGCGTTTGTTGCCATTGGCGGCGGTAAAGAAGGTCTGGTTCACATCTCTCAAATCGCCGACAAGCGCGTTGAGAAAGTGACCGACTATCTGCAGATGGGTCAGGAAGTGCCGGTTAAGGTTCTGGAAGTTGACCGTCAGGGCCGTGTCCGTCTGAGCATCAAAGAAGCAACTGAACAAACTCAGCCTGCGGCTGCGCCGGAAGCTCCGGCTGCCGAACAGCAGGGCGAGTAAGGTTGCCGTTTGCCCTCCGCATTGCGGAGGGCGCATTGCGGGCAGGACGCCCTGTTTGCAGCCGGGGAACTGGACGTTCATCCAATCGTTGTCTTCGGGAGTGGGAAATGAAGCCTTTTTTGCGCTGGTGTTTCGTGGCGACAGCTCTCACGCTGGCAGGATGCAGCAACTCTGCCTGGCGTAAGGACGCAGTCCTCGCGGTGCCATTGCAACCGACTTTGCAGCAGGAAGTGATTCTGGCGCGCATGGAACAAATTCTTGCCAGTCGGGCTTTAACCGATGACGAACGCGCACAGCTTTTATATGAGCGCGGAGTGTTGTATGATAGTCTCGGTCTGAGGGCATTAGCGCGAAATGATTTTTCACAAGCGCTGGCAATCCGACCGGATATGCCTGAAGTATTCAATTACTTAGGCATTTACTTAACGCAGGCAGGCAATTTTGATGCTGCCTATGAAGCGTTTGATTCTGTACTTGAGCTTGATCCAACTTACAACTACGCGCACTTAAATCGCGGTATCGCCCTGTATTACGGCGGTCGCGCTAAGTTAGCGCAAGATGATCTGCTGGCGTTTTATCAAGACGATCCCAATGATCCTTTCCGAAGCCTGTGGCTTTATCTCGCCGAGCGTCAGCTCGATGAGAAGCAGGCGCTTGAAGCACTGAGACAGCGCTTAAACAAGTCGGATAAAGAACAATGGGGATGGAACATTGTCGGGTTCTACCTTGGCGACATTAGCGAAAAAGAGCTAATGGACCGTCTGAAGGCAGACGCAACGGATAACACCTCGCTCGCTGAGCATCTCAGTGAAACCAACTTCTATTTAGGTAAGTACTACCTAAGTCTGGGGGACAAGGACAGCGCTACGGCACTGTTCAAACTGGCGGTCGCAAACAACGTTCATAACTACGTTGAGCACCGATACGCATTGTTGGAATTATCGCTCTTGGGCCAGGAGCAAGATGACCTGGCAGAATCGGACCAGCAATAGCTGACGAACACATCAGCCCTTTTTTGATTGCCATCACCTTTGCGGGTGAGGGCGTTGTTGTTCGTTAATACACCTACTTTGAGCCGGTTCACACTTTTCAATGAAAATTACCGTAAATTTTCACGATGAGTTATGTAGACTGGCCGCCATTAATTTTGAGGCACACGTACTACATGGCTGAATTCGAAACCACTTTTGCAGATCTGGGCCTGAAGGCTCCCATCCTTGAAGCGCTTAACGATCTGGGTTACGAAAAACCATCTCCGATCCAGGCTGAGTGCATTCCGCATCTGCTGGGCGGCCGCGACGTTCTGGGTATGGCCCAGACGGGTAGCGGTAAAACCGCAGCGTTCTCTTTACCGCTGCTGAACAACATCGATCCTGAGCTGAGAGCACCGCAGATTCTGGTGCTGGCGCCGACCCGCGAACTGGCGGTACAGGTTGCTGAAGCAATGACGGAATTCTCTAAACATATGCGCGGCGTAAACGTGGTTGCCCTGTACGGCGGCCAGCGTTATGACGTGCAGCTGCGCGCGCTGCGTCAGGGGCCGCAAATCGTTGTCGGTACCCCGGGTCGTCTGCTGGACCACCTGAAACGCGGTACGCTGGATCTCTCTAAGCTGAGCGGTCTGGTTCTGGATGAAGCTGACGAAATGCTGCGCATGGGCTTCATCGAAGACGTAGAAACCATTATGGCGCAGATCCCGGAGGGTCATCAGACCGCTCTGTTCTCTGCCACCATGCCGGAAGCCATTCGCCGTATTACCCGCCGCTTTATGAAAGAGCCGCAGGAAGTGCGCATCCAGTCGAGCGTAACAACTCGCCCGGACATCAGCCAGAGCTACTGGACTGCTTACGGTATGCGTAAAAACGAAGCGCTGGTGCGTTTCCTGGAAGCGGAAGATTTTGATGCGGCGATTATCTTCGTTCGTACCAAAAACGCGACCCTGGAAGTGGCCGAAGCGCTGGAGCGTAGCGGTTATAGCAGCGCTGCGCTGAACGGCGACATGAACCAGTCCCTGCGTGAGCAGACTCTGGAGCGTCTGAAAGATGGTCGTCTGGATATCCTGATTGCAACCGACGTTGCGGCCCGTGGCCTGGACGTTGAGCGTATCAGCCTGGTGGTTAACTACGATATCCCGATGGATTCCGAGTCTTACGTTCACCGTATCGGCCGTACCGGTCGTGCGGGTCGTGCTGGTCGCGCGCTGCTGTTCGTTGAGAACCGCGAGCGTCGTCTGCTGCGCAATATTGAACGTACGATGAAGCTGACCATTCCGGAAGTTGAACTGCCGAACGCAGAACTGCTGGGCAAACGCCGTCTGGAAAAATTCGCGGCGAAAGTTCAGCAGCAGCTGGAAAGCAGCGATCTGGATCAGTACCGTGCGCTGCTGGCGAAAATCCAGCCGTCTGCCGAAGGCGAAGAGCTGGACGTGGAAACGCTGGCCGCCGCGCTGCTGAAAATGGCTCAGGGCGAACGTCCGCTGATCCTGCCGCCGGATGCGCCTATGCGTCCTAAGCGCGAGTTCCGCGACCGTGACGATCGTTTCGAACGTCGCGGCGACCGTAACGATCGTGGCCCGCGCGGCGATCGCGGTGGCGAAGAACGTCCGAAGCGTGAGCGTCGTGACGTTGGCGATATGGAACTGTACCGCATTGAAGTGGGCCGTGATGACGGCGTTGAAGTTCGTCACATCGTTGGCGCAATTGCTAACGAAGGCGACATCAGCAGCCGTTACATCGGTAACATCAAGCTGTTTGGTTCTCACTCCACCATCGAACTGCCGAAAGGCATGCCGGGCGAAGTGCTGCAGCACTTTACGCGTACCCGCATCCTGAACAAGCCGATGAACATGCAGCTGCTGGGCGATGCTCAGCCGCGTCCTGAACGCAGCGGCGAACGTCGTGGCGGCGGCGAGCGTCGTGAAGGCGGTCGTAGCTTCGGCGGTGGTGAACGTCGTGAAGGCCGTGGTTTCGGCGGTGAGCGTCGCGAAGGCGGCCGTGGTGAAGGTCGTCGTTTCAGCGGCGAACGTCGTGAAGGTGGCCGCGCGCCGCGCCGCGATGATGCTTCAGCTCCGCGTCGCGATGACTCCGCAGGTCGTCGTCGTTTCGGTGGCGATGCATAATTAGCGCTTTCCGCTAACGTAAAGTAAACGATACAGCCCCGATCTTTATGATTGGGGCTTTTTTTATTCCCTTTGTACTCGTGTACTGGTACAGTGCGTCACGTTGATAACAAGAAAAGTATTTTCGACTGGAGATTTCGGCAAATGGCGACACTTACCACTACGGCAACCCGACCGTCCTTGTTTGGCGGCGTAGTGATTATTGGCGGGACGATTATTGGGGCGGGCATGTTCTCACTGCCGGTTGTGATGTCCGGCGCGTGGTTCTTCTGGTCTCTGGCGGCGCTGGTTTTTACCTGGTTTTGTATGCTTCACTCCGGGTTAATGATCCTCGAAGCGAACCTGAATTACCGGATTGGCTCGAGCTTCGATACCATTACTAAAGATCTGCTCGGCAAAGGCTGGAATCTGGTTAACGGCGTGTCGATCGCCTTTGTTCTTTATATTCTGACTTACGCCTATATCTCCGCCAGCGGCTCGATTCTGCACCATACGTTTAGCGAAATGTCGCTGAACGTACCGGCAAGGGCGGCAGGTTTCGGTTTTGCGCTGCTGGTGGCGTTTATCGTCTGGTTGAGCACCAAAGCGGTGAGCCGCATGACGGCCATTGTGCTGGGAGCTAAGGTCATTACCTTCTTTTTGACCTTTGGCAGCCTGTTGGGGCACGTCCAGCCGACCACTCTGTTTAACGTGGCTGAACAAAATGCCTCGTATATGCCCTATCTGCTGATGACGCTGCCGTTCTGCCTCGCGTCCTTCGGCTATCACGGCAACGTGCCGAGCCTGATGAAGTACTACGGCAAAGATCCGCGCACAATCGTTAAGTGCCTGGTTTACGGTACGCTGCTGGCGCTGGGTCTGTACGTAGTGTGGCTGCTGGTGACGATGGGCAATATCCCGCGCCCTGAGTTTATCGGTATTGCGCAGAAGGGGGGCAACATAGATGTCCTGGTCCAGGCGCTCAGTGGGGTACTGAACAGCCGGAGTCTGGATCTGCTGTTAGTCATCTTTTCGAACTTTGCCGTTGCCAGTTCATTCCTTGGCGTGACGCTCGGTCTGTTTGATTATCTGGCGGATCTGTTCGGGTTCGATGACTCCGCGCTGGGACGCTTTAAAACCGCGCTTCTCACCTTTGTTCCGCCGATGGCGGGTGGCCTGCTGTGGCCGAACGGATTCCTCTACGCGATCGGCTATGCGGGGCTGGCGGCGACAATCTGGGCGGCAATTGTACCGGCGCTGCTGGCTCGCGCATCGCGCAAACGCTTTGGTAGCCCATTGTTTCGCGTTTGGGGCGGAAAGCCGATGATTGCTTTGGTTCTGCTGTTCGGGCTGGGTAACGTTATCGTGCATTTCCTGTCGAGCTTTAACGTATTACCCACCTATCACTAATTGAAAATGCGGCAGAAATGCCGCATTTTTCACTATCCGAGAAGCTCTTCTTTCACCTGCATCGCCAAATCAAATGAATGCAGGCGCGCCTGATGATCGAAGATTTGGCCGTTGACCATGATTTCATCGGCCTGGGTTTCCCGCAGGATCGACTCCAGCCCGTGACGGATTTTCGCTTTATCGCCGACCAGCGACATGCTCAGCGCTTTTTCGACGCCGTACTGCTCTGAAGCGGACCACAGCTGATGCATATTTTGCACCGGCGGCGGCAGCTGTCCGGTCTCGCCGCGGCGCAGTTTGACGAACGCCTGCTGCATGGACGTAAACAGAAATTCCGCATCTCTGTCGCTGTCGGCGGCAATAATGTTAATGCATACCATCGCGTACGGCTTCGCTAACCGCTCTGACGGCTGGAAGTGGGTGCGGTAGAGGTGCAGGGCCTGAAAGAGCATATCCGGGGCGAAGTGCGAGGCGAAGGCAAACGGCAGCCCAAGCTGCGCCGCCAGCTGGGCGCTGTACAGGCTTGAGCCGAGCAGCCAGACCGGGATCTTCTCGCCATAGCCGGGAACCGGGCGCACGTGCGGATTAGGATCGCGGGCGTCGAACCAGTCCACCAGCTCCGCGACATCGCGCGGGAAGTTATCGACTTCACCGCTCATATGGCGACGCAGCGCGCGCATGGTTGGCTGATCGCTGCCCGGCGCGCGGCCAAGGCCGAGATCGATGCGTCCCGGGTAGAGCGTATTGAGCGTACCGAACTGCTCGGCAATCACCAGCGGCGAATGGTTCGGCAGCATCACGCCGCCGGAGCCCAGATGCAGAGTGGTGGTATTCGCGGCAAGGTAGCCAATCAGGACGGAAGTCGCCGCGCTGGCGATACCGACCATATTATGGTGTTCGGCCAGCCAGTAGCGGTGATAGCCGCGCTTTTCCGCCAGCTGCGCCAGGTCTAAAGAGTGGGAGAAGGCTTCCTTTGCGGAAGAACCTTGCGGGATCGGCGCCAGATCGAGCACCGAGAACGAAACAGATTTGTCAGTCATAAAGGCTCACTTTGCTACAGCATCGTCATCAGATTGAAGGTCTTCTTCCAGCCTGGCGTATCCAGGATACGCCAGCCAGAAAAGCTGCATCTTTAATAGTGCATTAAAAAGCAGCGATAGCCATTAACAAAGTGAGCGGTTAATCAGCTCTGCAATTCCAGCCCGGCCAGTCGTCGCCAGTAGCCGTTGCAGTCGCTGTTCGCCGTCAGCGGCAGCGGCGCCGCGCCGTTTTCATTCGCCCGGAAGGCGTCCAGCATAGAGAAGGTCTCGCTACCCAGCGGCGACAGGCGAACCATATCCACCAGCCCGGTCATGGCGCTTAGCTCATTCCCGAGGTTGTAGACGTAGCCGCTCATGGTCTGAATGCCGTTGAGGACGAACACCTGCTGGTTCTCCTGCGAAAGCACGTCGCGCCCGTTAGGGTATTTTATGCAGCAGGTTTCACACTCGTCTTTCGGCCGGTCTTCCGAGCGCGCGGTAAAGCAGCGGGCGGAGTAGGCCAGCGGCAGATGACCGTAGCTCAGGACCTCCACCTCAAACCGGCCGCGAATGCCCAGCTCGTCGCACTGGGTCAGCAAATTCGCCAGCCAGTCGCGGGAAAGTTCGACCGGCATACACCAGCGCACCATGCCCTGCTTGAGCAGCAGACGCAGGGTGACGGCGTTGTAGCAGTTAAGCGCGTGCCCGGCGACGAACGGCAGCTTACGTTCCGCGCACAGATTAACGACGCCGAGATCGCTGGCTTCAATCAGAAATTCGCCGTTATCGACATAGCGCTTCAGTTCGCCCAGCTCCGAGGACGCCTGCACCAGCGCGAGGGTGGAAAGCACCACCTGTTTACCGCTTCCCGCCAGCGTTTTTGCCATGTCGATCCAGTCGCCGACTTTGGTGGCGCGACGTTTGCTGCATACCGCTTCGCCGAGGTAAATCGTGTCCGCGCTGCAGCTTGCCGCCTGCTGGTAAAAATCTTCCAGCGTCTCTTTTGACCAGTAATAAAGCACCGGCCCTAATGAATATTTCATTGCTGTTCTCACTGCCATTTACGGTGATAGGCGCCAAGGGTGGTTTGCGTACCTTCGGACATGGAACCGAGGGTCTCCATCCACGCGGACTGCGGTACGAAGTTTTGCGGATCGGCTTTGCAGCGATCGATCGCCTGACGCCAGACTTTCGCCACCTGGGTAACGTACGCCGGGCTGCGCTGGCGCCCCTCGATTTTCACCGAGGCAATATTGGCCGCCATCAGTTCCGGCAGCAGCTCCAGGGTGTTCAGGCTGGTGGGCTCTTCCAGCGCGTGGTAGCGTTCGCCGTCGACCAGATACCGCCCTTTACAGAGGGTGGGATAGCCGGCGTTTTCACCGTCCCGATAGCGGTCAATCAGCACTTCGTTAAGGCGTGATTCCAGCCCCTGCGGCGTTTGCTGCCAGCGCACGAAGCGCGCCGGCGAACAGGCGCCGACGGTATTCGGCGATTCGCCGGTCAGATAAGAGGAAAGGTAGCAGCGGCCTTCCGCCATAATGCACAGGCTACCGAAGGCAAAAACCTCCAGCGGCACCGGCGTGGCGCGCGCCAGCTGTTTGACCTGGTGAATCGACAGCACGCGCGGCAGCACCACGCGGGCGACGTCAAAATTGCGATGATAAAACTTTACCGCCTCTTCGTTGGTGGCCGAGGCCTGGACGGAAACGTGGCGCTCAATATGCGGATAACGCTCGGCGGCGTATTCCAGCATCGCGATATCGGCGAGGATCAGCGCGTCGGCGCCCAGCTGCGCCGCCATGTCGACCGCGCGCTGCCAGCGGGCATAACCATCAGGATGCGCGAAGGTGTTAATGGCAATATGCAGTTTGCGACGATGCTGGTGCACAAAGCTGACGGCTTCCTGCAGTTTCTTTTCGGTGAAATTAAGGCCGGCAAAGTGGCGGGCGTTGGTGTCATCTTTCAGCCCGATATAGACGGCATCGGCGCCGTTTTCGATGGCCGCCTT
>NZ_VOJB01000058.1:24615-33768 GCF_007910085.1 Klebsiella sp. ME-303
CGCGGCCCGTCAGGGACGCTGGATGGTTAATGAGCTGGGATTTTAGTTAACCTTTTGGTGACAATTTTTGATTTGAGGCAGTTAAAAGCGTATTGGCGGGATCAATACCTGCGGCCCGGCATCGTGATTTTGTTGATTTACGCCGCTATGTCGTTTATTTGATATGGCACAATAGAGGAACTATTGCATTCATGGAGTAAAGCTTGTGTTGGATAAACTGCGTTCCAAACTGGTTCACTTTGGCCCGTCGATGATGAGCGTGCCGGTTAAGCTGGCGCCATTTGCCCTCAAGCGCCAGGTGCTGGAACAGGTATTAAGCTGGCAATTTCGCCAGGCGCTGGCGGATGGGGAACTGGAGTTTCTCGAGGGGCGCTGGTTAAGTATTCATGTGCGCGACATCGGCCTGCTGTGGTATACCTCGGTGGTGGACGGTCGTCTGGTGGTCAGCCCTGCGGCTGAAGCGGACGTCAGCTTCAGCGCCGACGCCAGCGACCTGCTGATGATCGCGGCGCGTAAGCAGGATCCGGATACGCTGTTCTTCCAGCGTCGCCTGGTTATCGAAGGCGATACCGAGCTGGGACTGTATGTAAAAAACCTGATGGATGCCATTGAGCTGGAGCAGATGCCAAAGGCGCTGCGTATTATGCTGCTGCAGCTGGCGGACTTTGTTGAAGCTGGCCTGAAAGGCCCGCAGAAACCTGAACAGACATCGGTAGGTGAGGCATGCTGATTCGAGTAGAGATTGGGATTGATGCGCCGGGTATCGATGCTCTATTGCGTCGTACCTTCGGCGGCGACGCGGAAGCGCAGCTGGTGCACAGTCTTCGTGAAGATGGCCTGATCACGCTGGGCGTGGTGGCGACGGATGACGAAGGTCAGGTCGTAGGCTACGTGGCCTTTAGCCCGGTCGCCGTCGAAGGCGAAGAGCTGCAGTGGGTTGGACTGGCTCCGCTGGCGGTCGATGAAAGCTACCGCGGTCAGGGCATCGGGCGTCAGCTGGTCTATGAAGGGCTCGATTCCCTGAACGAGTTTGGCTATGCCGCCGTCGTGACGCTTGGCGATCCGGCGCTCTATGGCCGTCTGGGCTTTGAACCCGCGGCGCGTTTCGATCTGCGCTGCCGCTGGCCCGATAGCGCTGAGGCTTTCCAGGTGCATCGTCTGGCCGATGACGCGCTGAACGGCGTGAGCGGGCTGGTCGAATATAGCGACCACTTTAATCGCTTCTGAGGCTTTCCAGCAGCGCCTCAAATGAACCGTCCCCGGCAACGAGGCGCTCTTTCTGGCGCTTCGTTAGCTGCTTAATACGATACTCAAGCCGTAGCGCTAGTGAGCGTTCACCAACTTCCTGACTGAAGGCCAGCTGAAGCTCGCCTTTTCCACGCAGCGCTTTCGCGCCCTTGCCAGTCTGGTGCTGGCAAAAGCGGCGTGCAACATCGGTGGTAATCCCGGTATAAAGGCGATTATCGGCGGTACGAATCAGATAGAGAAACCAGCACACGGTACAGAGGTCGCTATGTTAAGGTGTGAGCACCATAACATACTGGAGAGTAAAGATGGATACGCTCGCCGCGATCGGCCGCTGGCTGGGTAAGCAGCACGTCGTGACCTGGTGCGTCGCCCGCGATGATGAGCTGTGGTGCGCCAATGCTTTTTACGTTTATGACCCGGAGAAGGTCGCATTTTATCTGCTCAGCGATGAAAAAACGCGCCACGGCCAAATGACCGGGGAAAGCGCCAACGTGGCCGGGACGGTCAACGGCCAGCCAAAGAGCGTGGCGCTGATCCGCGGCGTACAGTTCAAAGGTAAAATTCGCCGCCTCACCGGGGAAGAAGAGGCGGCGATGCGCAAGCGCTACGTCAGCCGTTTTCCTGTCGCCCGCATGCTATCGGCATCCGTCTGGGAGATTCGTCCCGATGAGATCAAGTTCACCGATAACACGCTGGGCTTTGGGAAAAAGCTGCACTGGCTGCGCGAATCAGGCGCCGAGCAGGCGTAAGGCTTCACGATTAAAGGCCGGCAGGTCGTCCGGGGTTCTGCTGGTCACCAGCTGTTCGTTGTCGATAACCACTTCCTGGTCATAGAATTCGCCACCGGCGTTTTTCACGTCGACGACGATAGGCTTCACGGCCGTCAGCTTGCGCCCGCGAATCACATCGGCGCTAATCAACAGCTGCGGACCATGGCAGATGGCGAAGACCGGTTTGCCGCTGTTGACAAAATCGCGGGTGAAGGTGACAAAGCGTTCGTCGCCGCGCAGCGAGTCCGGTGAATATCCGCCCGGCAGCAGCAGGGCGTCGAAGTCGGCAGGGCTGACGTCATCAATGGCTTTATCGATAACGACTTCAGCTTCCCCTTTTTTCCCTTTTACCTTCTTCCCCGCCTGTTTTTCAATGGTCACCACCTTGTGTCCGGCCAGACGGTAGGCGTCCGCGGGTGAGGTGAACTCGGAGTCTTCAAAGTCGTCGGTAATTAAAACGGCTATCTTCTTACTCATTCTTCCTCCAGTGTTTCGGTGTGGAATGAGGCATTTCCCTGATGATGATGGATAATTACCTCGTAGAGTATTAAGTCTGGAACATGAGGCTGGGATCGCAACATAGAAAAATCTGCAAAGGAGTTTCGATGAGTCAGGTACTGTTAACGGGGGCAACCGGGTTAGTTGGTGGTCACTTACTGCGAATGCTACTCAACGTACCGGATATTAAGTCCATTGCTGCGCCCACGCGTCGGCCGCTGACCGATATCTCCGGCGTATTTAACCCGCACGATCCGCAGCTCACGGACGCGCTGGCGCAGGTGGTCGATCCGGTCGATATTGTTTTCTGCTGTCTGGGGACTACCCGCCGGGAAGCGGGTAGCAAAGAGGCGTTTGTGCATGCCGATTATACGCTGGTCATTGATACCGCGCTGGTGGGAAAAAAGCTGGGCGCGCAGCATATGCTGGTCGTCAGCGCGATGGGGGCCAATGCGCATTCGCCCTTTTTCTATAATCGCGTAAAAGGTGAGATGGAAGAGGCGCTGATTGCGCAGCAGTGGCCGCGCCTGACCATTGCCCGCCCGTCAATGCTGATAGGCGAGCGCGAAAAAAAACGCACCGGCGAAACGCTCCTTGCGCCGCTTTTTAGCCTGCTGCCGGGAAACCTGAAATCGATAGACGCGCGGGACGTGGCAAGCGCGCTACTCGCGGAGGCGCTCTCGCCCGCGCAGGAAGGCGTCCGCATTCTCTCCTCGTCGCAGCTGCGCGAAAGGGCCGCGCGCGCGGGGGATTACTGATTTCCAAAGTTTCCCCGGAGGCGTAGTATTCATGTCCTCAATTTATCATGACACTCCCTGGGGAATGCTATGGCTGGTCAGTCTTCATCTCAGGCGGCAGCACCGTTTCAATGGTGGAAGCCCGCGCTGTTTTTTCTCGTCGTTATCGTTGGTCTGTGGTTCGTTAAATGGCAGCCCTATTACGGCAAAGCCTTTACCGCCGCTGAGACGCACAGTATCGGCAAATCCATTCTTGCAAATAGCGACGCGAATCCTTTCGCTGCGGCCTGGGATTACGCGCTGGTCTATTTCCTGGCGGTATGGAAAGCGGCGGTATTAGGCGTGCTGCTGGGATCGCTCATTCAGGTGCTGATCCCGCGTGACTGGCTGCGGCACACGTTAGGGCAATCGCGTTTTCGCGGTACGCTGCTGGGGACCGCGTTCTCTCTGCCGGGGATGATGTGCACCTGCTGCGCCGCGCCGGTGGCTGCGGGAATGCGTAAACAGCAGGTATCCATGGGCGGCGCGCTGGCATTCTGGCTGGGCAATCCGCTGCTCAACCCGGCGACGCTGGTGTTTATGGGCTTCGTGCTGGGCTGGCAGTTTGCGCTGATTCGCCTGCTGGCGGGACTGGCGACCGTACTGGTGGTCGCCACGCTGGTTCAGAAATGGGTGAAAGAAGCGGCGACGCAGCCGGTTCCCGTGCCTGAAATGTCGGTCACAACGGGGCAGGACGGCTTCTTCAGCCGCTGGCTGCGCGCGCTGTGGACGCTGTTCTGGAATACCATCCCGGTTTATATTCTGGCGGTTCTGGTGCTGGGCGCCGCGCGGGTGTGGCTATTCCCTCACGCCGATGGCGTGGTGGAGAATACGCTGTTCTGGGTGATTGCCATGGCGATTGCCGGCTGCCTGTTTGTGATACCGACGGCGGCGGAGATCCCGATTGTGCAGACCATGATGCTGGCAGGAATGGGCATGGCGCCCGCGCTGGCGCTGCTGATTACGCTGCCTGCTGTCAGCGTACCGTCACTGATTATGCTGCGTAAAGCGTTCCCGGCGAAGGCGCTGTGGCTGACCGGTGGGCTGGTGGCGCTGTGCGGCGCGGTGGTCGGGGGAGTCGCTTTACTGTGATGATCTTCCCGGAGGCGGCGCTGCGCGCCTGTCCGGGCTACCGGCCCACAGCCAACGGTGAACCCGTAGCCCGGCTCAGCGTAGCGCTGGCCGGGAGGCAGAGACGCTTACTTGATATAGGTAAAGGCGGTGGTGACGCGAGACACGCCGCTCACCCGGCTGGCGATATCCGCCGCCGCGCGTCCTTCACGGTCGGTTACCAGACCCATCAGGAACACTTCACCGTTTTCGGTTGTCACCTTCACGTTGGAGGATTTCACCTGGTCGGTACCCAGCAGCTGGGAGCGGACTTTGGTGGTGATCCAGGTATCCGAAGACGCGGTTCCTAAGCCGATCGGCTGGCCCTGACGCACTTCGTTAAACACCTCCGTCGTACCTTCTACGCCCATAGCGATTTGCTTCGCGCGCGCGGAGAGATCGGACGTTGGGGACTGCCCGGTCAGCAGAACTTTGCCCTGGTAGGCGGTCACGTTGATGCGGGCCTGTTTCTTAATTTGTTCATCTTTCGACAGCGCGCTGTTAACGCGCAGCTCCAGCGTGCTGTCGTCCACCTGAGTACCTACCGTACGCGGGTCCGTCGCGGCTTTAGTGCCGACTGCTGCCGTTCCGACTACCGCGGCAGCAACGCATCCCTGAAGCAGTAGCGCAGACAGCAGAATGGCGAGGGGCGAGAGAGCCTTCATGTGTTCTCCTTAATCGTCCTGGTGTGGAAAAAGCGTGTTATCGATCAAATCGCACAGACAGTTGACGGTGAGCATGTGCATTTCCTGAATTCGCGCGCTGCGATGCGACGGAATGCGGATTTCGACGTCCTGCTGCCCTAACAGGCCAGCCAGTTCACCGCCGTCATAACCGGTTAACGCCACGATAGTCATATCGCGGGTGACCGCCGCTTCCACGGCTTTCACGATGTCCCGGCTGTTGCCGCGCGTAGAAATCGCCAGCAGCACGTCGCCGGCGTGTCCCAACGCTCGCACCTGCTTAGCATAGATTTCGTCATGCAGGCGATCGTTGGCAATTGCGGTTAAGACCACATTATCGGTATTTAGTGCAATGGCGGGTAAACCAGGACGCTCTGTTTCAAAACGGTTAATCATACTGGCAGCAAAATGCTGTGCGTTGGCGGCGGAAGTGCCATTACCACAACAGAGGATTTTGTTGCCGTTCAGCAGCGACTGAACGAGCGTCATCGCCGCACGTGAGATGGCGTCCGGGAGTGCTTCCGCTGCTGCAATTTGGGTTTGAATGCTTTCGGTGAAGCAGGCTTTGATTCTGTCGAGCACGGGATCCCTTAATTCGTTTACGCTATTCGCCAAAGGCGTTTTTTAGCCATTGGATGTCGTTTCCGGTGAAGGCTACCACATCGAAACGGCAATCCACAGTCTCAAAGCTCCCATTCTGTCGGCAGAGCCACAGGCGCGCGGCTTTGAGCAGTCTTTGTTGCTTTTGCGGCGTCACGCTGGAGGCGGCATCGCCGTAGTTTGCGCTGCGACGATAGCGTACTTCGACAAAGACGGTGACGCTGCCGTCGCGCATGATGAGGTCTATCTCGCCGCCGCGCTCGCGGACGTTGGCGGCGATAAAGCGCAGACCCTGGCTCTCCAGCCAGCGGCGCGCCTGGGTTTCCCAGGCATCGCCGGTCTGTTTACTTAGTTGGCCGCGACGATTTGCCCACCCTGGTATTTGAGCCATGACAGTTTCCTGTTGATCACGCAATCCTGCGTGGCCGTAAGATCGCCGGTATTGCCGTTCAGCTCAAAGCCGGGAACCTGGCGCATCTGCGAGAAATGGTTGGCAAGGGACCAGGCGTCGGCGCCCATGGCGTACAGGCGCGCCAGCGAGTAGTCGTTACGAACGGCGGCCAGCGCCTGCTGCTGCAGGGCAGGGTTACTTCCCGCCAGCATCGGGATCTCGCTATATTGCAGACCTTCCATCTCCAGACGGAAGTCCGGTCCGGAAGTCCCCTGGGCGCTGCGGGAGCTGGCGTAGAGCGTTACGCCGCTCTGGCTGCCGTTACGCAGGGCGATCATCGGTTTGATGTAAGCGATTTGTTCCGGCGTGGCCAGGATATACGCGGCGTCGACGCCGCCGGTGCTGCTGACCGGCACATCGCTCGGGCTACCCAGGGCGCTGTCCTGCGCTGACGGCAGGGTTGAGACCGGCGTACCGCTTAGCGAAATACCGCTGTTGACGCTGCCGCGCAGCTCGGCGGTGGAGCCCAGGCGCTGTTGCAGGACGGTACCGCCCCCCAGCTTCAGCCACTCGTTGGCGAAGGCGGTAACCACCCGATCGCCCAGGGCGCCGCGAGGCACCAGCAGCAGCGGAGTCTGTTTGCCCTGATCGTGAATGTGATGCGCCGCGTCGCGGGCTTCGTCTTCCGGCGAGAGGGCGAAATAGCAGATATTGGCCCGGCTTTCGACTTTTTCCGGCTGATTGAGCGCCAGCACGTTCAGCGAGGTATTGCTCTTGATGACATCTTCGACATTATCTTTCAGCAGCGGGCCGACGACGATGGTCGCGCCATCCTGCTGTACCTGGGCCAGCAGCTGGCTCATTGGCTGAGTGGTGGTGTCGTAGATTTTCAGTTCTGCGGAAGGGTTGGCTGGCGTTGCGGCGACTGCCTGAGCCTGCGGCGCTTCCGCCGGCTGGCTGGTGGCCTCCGGCGTCGGGGCTTGTACTGCCGCCGGCGCGGTGACCGGCGCCGCGGTTTGCGCCTGGTCGGCCGCTGGCGCCTGTACCGGGGTCTGAGCGTTATTGGTGGTCGTCAGATCGGTGACCTCCGCCTGCGATGGGCTGACTACGGCGCTTTCGGCAACGTTCGCCGCCTGGGCGACCTGGGCGGGTACTGCGCTTCCTGCAACGGCAGGCGCGCCGTTCTTCGCCGCTTCAAAGCCCTGCTGGATCGTGCGGCCAAAAATCGCCGCCTGGCCGTTTAACGGCAGCAGCAGGGCGATTTTATTGGTCGATGCGGCCTGGTAGTTCTGCATATTCACTAGCTGCGTCGGCAGCATTTTCGCCCCCGGGTTTTGCGGGTAGCGAGTCTGCCAGTCTTTCACTCCCGCCTTGAGCATCGTCGGATCGCTGCGGTTATCAAACCACATGCGCTGCAGATCCAGCCAGCCCTGCAGGACGTTCTCATCGGCGTTAATGACCAGCGCGTTGGCCTGATCTTTGGTCATGGCGGTGAGCGCTTTCCAGGTCGCGTCGATGTTTTTCTGCTTTTGCGCAGGCAGGCTTAACAGCGACTGTTGGGCAATCAGGGCCCGCAGCAGGTTCAGCGAGGGTTGACCCTGGCTGGCGTCAATTTGCGCCTGCCAGTAGCGGGGCAGTTGGTTCTCCTCAAGGCTTGCCGGGTCGAGCTTGCTGAGCAGTGTCTGCGCGCCCTGGAAATCGTTCTGCGCCAGCTTCACTTCCACCGCCAGCAGCGACCTTTCGCGGCTTTGCGCACCGTTGAGATTAGACGGTAGCTGGTTGAACAGGTCGATCGCCTGCGGTTTCTTACCTTCCTTCAGCAGTGCACGAATGGCGAGTAATTGCCAGTTGGTCTTGCTATCATTCGTGCTTTGCTGCATCTGTTGCAGATAGTAACTGGAGTCTGCCTGAGCCGTACCCTGCAAATACGCCGTACTTTGATCCGGAGTATGGGTACCGCAGCCGGCAAAGATCAGCGCGGCCAGCAGTACGGGCAGACAACGCACGGGTTTAGAACGAAGAAATGTTGACGGTACCATATGTGTCCAGTGATATTTTTTTGGCTCAATGCTCAATATTAATTCGGCAATACGGACGAGACAATGAAACAACACGAATCAGCAGATAATTCTCAGGGACAGCTCTATATTGTGCCCACTCCGATAGGGAATCTGTCTGATATCACGCAACGCGCGCTGGAAGTGTTGCAAGCCGTTGATTTAGTTGCAGCGGAAGATACCCGCCATACCGGTTTGCTGCTGCAGCATTTTGCGATCAACGCCCGTTTATTCGCGCTTCATGACCACAACGAGCAGCAAAAGGCGGAAACGCTGGTGGCGAAGCTTAAAGCGGGGCAAAACATCGCGCTGGTTTCCGACGCCGGAACGCCGCTGATTAACGATCCCGGCTATCATCTGGTGCGCACCTGCCGTGAAGCTAATATTCGCGTGGTGCCTCTGCCCGGCCCCTGTGCGGCGATTGCGGCGCTGAGCGCGGCGGGTCTGCCTTCGGATCGCTTCTGCTATGAAGGCTTTCTGCCTGCCAAATCCAAAGGGCGTCGTGACACGCTGAAGGCGCTGGAAGAAGAGCCGCGGACGATTATTTTTTATGAGTCTACCCACCGCCTGCTGGAAAGCCTGGAGGATATCTGCGCTGTGCTGGGGGAGTCCCGCTACGTGGTGCTGGCACGTGAGCTGACCAAAACCTGGGAATCGATTCACGGAGCGCCGATCGGCGAGCTGCTGGCATGGGTGAAAGAGGACGAAAATCGCCGTAAAGGCGAGATGGTGCTGATCGTAGAAGGTTTTAAAGCGCAGGAAGAGGCGCTGCCGGCGGTAGCGCTGCGTACGCTGGCCCTGCTGCAGGCTGAGCTGCCACTGAAAAAAGCCGCCGCGCTGGCTGCGGAAATCCACGGCGTGAAGAAAAACGCCCTGTATAAGTATGCCCTGGAGCAGCAGGGAGACTAATCTCATGAGTCATTACCAGCCGCCGTTTAGCATTACTCCTGCCATTCTCAATCTGGTTGTTGAGATTGGTGAGCTGTTAGGGCACTGGTCAGCTCAAACGGGACGAGCCTC
>NZ_VOJB01000059.1:0-1271 GCF_007910085.1 Klebsiella sp. ME-303
CTGCAGACCTGGCTCGACCTGACCGAACAGCTGCTGGAGACCGGCGTCGATTCCATCGCGATTAAGGACATGTCCGGCATTCTCACCCCGATGGCGGCCTTCGAGCTGGTGAGCGAAATCAAAAAGCGCTATGACGTCAGGCTGCACCTGCATGCTCATGCCACCACCGGGATGGCGGAGATGGCCCTGCTGAAGGCCATCGAGGCCGGCGTCGACGGCGTCGATACCGCCATCTCTTCCATGAGCGCCACCTACGGCCACCCGGCCACCGAGGCGCTGGTGGCGACGCTGGCAGGCACAAAACATGACACCGGGCTGGATATCCTGAAGCTTGAGAGCATCGCGGCGTACTTCCGCGAGGTGCGCAGGAAATACCACGCCTTTGAAGGCCAGCTGAAGGGCACCGACAGCCGTATCCTCGTGGCCCAGGTGCCGGGCGGGATGCTCACCAACCTCGAGGGGCAGCTGAAGCAGCAGAACGCCGCCCACCGTCTGGATGAGGTGCTGGCGGAAATCCCCCGCGTGCGCGAGGACCTCGGCTTTATCCCGCTGGTCACTCCGACTTCGCAGATTGTCGGCACCCAGGCGGTGCTTAACGTGCTGACCGGCGAACGCTACAGAACCATCGCGAAGGAGACCGCCGGGATACTGAAGGGCGAGTACGGCCACACCCCGGTGCCGGTGAACGCGGCATTACAGGCGCGCGTGCTGGACGGAGCAGAGGCCATCACCTGCCGTCCGGCGGACCTGCTGAAGCCGGAGCTGGCGCATCTGGAAGCCGACGTGAAGCGCCAGGCGCAGGAGAAGAATATTCAGCTTGCCGACAACGCCATCGACGACGTGCTCACCGTGGCCCTGTTCCCGCAGGTCGGCCTGAAGTTCCTTGAGAACCGCCACAACCCGGCGGCCTTTGAGCCGGTACCGCAGGCTGAAGAGGTCAAACCGGCGGTGAAAGCAGAGAAACCGGCCGCCTCCGGCGTCTACACCGTGGAAGTGGAAGGCAAGGCCTTTGTGGTGAAGGTCAGCGACGGCGGCGATATCAGCCCGCTGACGGCAGCGGCCCCCGTTCAGGCCACGGCCCCCGCAGCCGCCCCGGCAGGTGCCGGCACCCCGGTGACCGCGCCGCTGGCGGGCACCATCTGGAAAGTCATCGCCGGCGAGGGCCAGGCGGTGGCCGAGGGCGACGTGCTGCTGATTCTGGAAGCCATGAAGATGGAAACCGAAATCCGCGCCGCGCAGGCCGGGACCGTGCGCGGTATCGCGGTGAAATC
>NZ_VOJB01000059.1:1368-1572 GCF_007910085.1 Klebsiella sp. ME-303
GAGGAAGTTCGAGCCGCTGCTGCTGCTGCCGATTGGCTTCGGCGGCCTGCTGTCGAATATCCCGGAGGCCGGGCTGGCGCTGACCGCCCTGGAGAGCCTGCTGGCCCACCACGACGCCGGGCAGCTGGCGGTGATTGCCGCGAAGCTCCACTGTACGCCGGATGTCCACGCCATCAGGGAGGCGCTGGCGCTGGCCCTGCCGTC
>NZ_VOJB01000006.1:0-738 GCF_007910085.1 Klebsiella sp. ME-303
TTGAAGAGATGACACCCCCTGATCGCCTCGCTCACTGGAAAGCAGAAAACGAGCGGTTGAAATTTGAAGTAGATACCAAGCAACTTATCCCCGCCGAAGACGTCGCACGTGAATTTTCAATGATGGCGAAAGCCGTCGTCATGGTACTTGAAACACTTCCGGACATTCTTGAGCGCGACTGTGCACTTACGCCGGTTGCGGTATCACGCGTGCAAAGCGTGATTGATGACCTGCGCGATCAGGTTGCCCAAAAAGTAATGGACGCAGAACCAGAGGAGGATGAGCCAGAGGAGGACTGATGACAAAACGGGCATCTGCCAAGGGGATACGCCGCGATGTCTCCGGTATTCTTCGTGCCCCACGTCGTATGCAGGTGGCCGATGCGGTCAGCTCATATATGCGTGTGCCGATGGGGGCGGGTAACTCCGTACCATGGGACCCCAATCTGGCCCCTTATATTATTGAGCCGATGAATTGTCTGGCATCCCGTGAATATGATGCGGTGGTGTTTGTCGGACCGGCCCGAACCGGGAAAACGATTGGCCTGATTGATGGCTGGATTGTCTACAACATCGTTTGTGATCCCGCTGACATGCTGGTTATTCAGGTCTCCGAAGAGAAAGCGCGTGAACATTCCAAGAAACGCCTCGATCGCACATTCCGGTGTAGTCCGGAAGTAAAATCGCGACTCAGTCCGCGTCGTAACGACAATAACGTTCACGACCGCACCTTCCGGGC
>NZ_VOJB01000060.1:0-1271 GCF_007910085.1 Klebsiella sp. ME-303
CTGCAGACCTGGCTCGACCTGACCGAACAGCTGCTGGAGACCGGCGTCGATTCCATCGCGATTAAGGACATGTCCGGCATTCTCACCCCGATGGCGGCCTTCGAGCTGGTGAGCGAAATCAAAAAACGCTATGACGTCAGGCTGCACCTGCATGCTCATGCCACCACCGGGATGGCGGAGATGGCGCTGCTGAAGGCCATCGAGGCCGGCGTCGACGGCGTCGATACCGCCATCTCTTCCATGAGCGCCACCTACGGCCACCCGGCCACCGAGGCGCTGGTGGCGACGCTGGCAGGCACAAAACATGACACCGGGCTGGATATCCTCAGGCTTGAGAGCATTGCGGCGTACTTCCGCGAGGTGCGCAGGAAATATCACGCCTTTGAAGGCCAGCTGAAGGGCACCGACAGCCGTATCCTCGTGGCCCAGGTGCCGGGCGGGATGCTCACCAACCTTGAGGGCCAGCTGAAGCAGCAGAACGCCGCCCACCGTCTGGATGAGGTGCTGGCGGAAATCCCCCGCGTGCGTGAGGACCTCGGCTTTATCCCGCTGGTCACTCCGACCTCGCAGATTGTCGGCACCCAGGCGGTGCTTAACGTGCTGACCGGCGAACGCTACAGAACCATCGCGAAGGAGACCGCCGGGATACTGAAGGGCGAGTACGGCCACACTCCGGTGCCGGTGAACGCGGCATTACAGGCGCGCGTGCTGGACGGAGCAGAGGCCATCACCTGCCGTCCGGCGGACCTGCTGAAGCCGGAGCTGGCGCAGCTGGAAGCCGACGTGAAGCGCCAGGCGCAGGAGAAGAATATTCAGCTGGCCGACAACGCCATCGACGACGTGCTCACCGTGGCCCTGTTCCCGCAGGTCGGCCTGAAGTTCCTTGAGAACCGCCACAACCCGGCGGCGTTCGAGCCGCTGCCGCAGGCTGAAGAGGTCAAACCGGCGGTGAAAGCAGAGAAACCGGCCGCCTCCGGCGTCTACACCGTGGAAGTGGAAGGTAAGGCCTTTGTGGTGAAGGTCAGCGACGGCGGCGATATCAGCCCGCTGACGGCAGCGACCCCCGTTCAGGCCACGGCCCCCGCAGCCGCCCCGGCAGGCGCCGGCACCCCGGTGACCGCGCCGCTGGCGGGCACCATCTGGAAGGTCATCGCCGGCGAGGGCCAGGCGGTGGCCGAGGGCGACGTGCTGCTGATTCTGGAAGCCATGAAGATGGAAACCGAAATCCGCGCCGCGCAGGCCGGGACCGTGCGCGGTATCGCGGTGAAATC
>NZ_VOJB01000060.1:1347-1551 GCF_007910085.1 Klebsiella sp. ME-303
CAGGAAGTTCGAGCCGCTCCTGCTGCTGCCGATTGGCTTCGGCGGCCTGCTGTCGAATATCCCGGAGGCCGGGCTGGCCCTGACCGCCCTGGAGAGCCTGCTGGCCCACCACGACGCCGGGCAGCTGGCGGTGATTGCCGCGAAGCTCCACTGTACGCCGGATGTCCACGCCATCAGGGAGGCGCTGGCGCTGGCCCTGCCGTC